>JAIXOS010000319.1 GCA_027486695.1 Chitinophagaceae bacterium
ATTGGGTAATTGTATGATAAAAGTTGTGCCTTCGTTTAATTTGCTACTTACGTGTATTTCGCCGCCCAAAATTTCCAAATAACGAGCTACAATATTAAGGCCTAAACCGGTACCTTGTATATTGGTTACATTATTGCCCCTAAAAAAGCGTTCAAACAAATGTTCCTGATCTTCTGCTGAAATACCGATACCGGAATCTTTAATGGTAATATCGAGTTGATTGGACGTGGCCTTGGTAGTTACTTCTACAGGATAGGCTTCCGGTGAAAATTTGATGGCATTTGATACTAAATTGAAAAAGATAATGCGCAATATCTTTTTGTCTTGCGTTACCATTTTGGTTCCGGTGTGTTGATACACCACTTGTTGTCCGCGCTTGGCTACCGCTTGCAATTCTTGCATTACCTGCTCGGTAAAATCTTCAATGTCCATATTTTCCGGCGACACCCTAATTTTACCTTCTTCCAATTTACTAATCGATAGTACATCGTTCAACAAATCGGTTAGGTAAGCAATAGATGTTTTGATGCGTTGTATGTGGCGTTGCTGTTTTTCTTTCTGATCCAATTCGCCATATTTACTAACCAAAGTAAGCGAGGATAAAATGGTAGCTAAAGGCGTTCTAAATTCATGCGAAGCCATGGATACAAAGCGCGATTTCATTTCGTTCAACTCCTTCTCTTTTTCCAAAGAAATCCGCAATTCTTCCCTCGATATTTCGAGTTGTTGCAAGGCTTCTTCCAAAATCATGGTTCTATCTTTCACCCTTTTTTCTAAATCGAGCGCTAGTTTTTCCAATTCTTCCCGTTGCTTTTTAATGGCGGCTTCATTCCGCTTGCGGATAGTGATGTCAATAACAAAAGCAATGACAAAATTTCCTTCGGCATTGCTAAATGGGCTTAAACTTACTTCTACCGGAAATTCCATACCACTCTTGGTAATGCCGTACAAATCTCTCCCCGACCCCATAGAACGGGCATGCGGCGTATTGTGAAAGTTCTCGCGCAACTGTACATGGTGTTGGGCAATGCGCCTAGGTATCAGTACTTCAACTTTTTGACCTATCAATTCTTTTTCGGTATAGCCAAACAAATGCAAGGCTGCCGGATTGGCCAATTGTATGCAACCTGCCTGATTGGCCACTAAAATACTTTCGGTAGCAAACTCAAACAAGGCCCTAAATTTTTCTTCGCTACTTGAAATATGATCATGCATATTAAAATATTCTAAAATTTAATTTAGACAGATACGAAAGTACATTGTTATCAGGCATCACTAGGTAGTTTTTTTACAAAAAACCCTACAAAACCGCTAAAAGTACATCTGCGCCTTTAGTTTACTAATAAAGAAAACATCCAAATAATGTAATAACTAAACCAATCTGGGATTTATACCTATGCTTCTAGAATGAGCGTTGTCATTTTTTAGCCTAGCAAACATAGGTAGATTGCCTTCTATTGACAATTTTACCTTATATGCCAACTATAAACCAACCAACTGCAATTGCTTGCTATCATTGCGGAGAAGATTGTACCACCCAAAGTATTGCGTTGCAGGAAAAGTATTTCTGTTGCGAGGGCTGCAAAACAGTATATCAAATACTGAACAAAAGTGGTATGTGCAATTATTATACCCTCTCCAACAATCCGGGTATTAACCAAAAACAACCCATACGAAGCAACAAATTTTTATTTTTGGACGATGAAGTCATACAACAATCGCTGATTACTTACAAGGATACACAGCAAACGCACTTAACATTTTACTTACCACAAATTCATTGTAGCAGTTGCTTATGGCTTTTAGAAAATTTGCACCACTTGGAACCGGCCATTATTAGTAGCAAAGTGAATTTTGAAAAAAAGGAAGTTGACATTGTGTTTACCAATAGCCAAACCACCTTGCGCAAAGTAGCAGAACTGCTTACCTCTGTTGGCTATGAACCGTATATTAGCTTACACAATTTGAGTAACCATACACCGCGGGTAAATAAGTCTAAAATTTACAAATTGGGCGTTGCCGGTTTTTGCTTTGCCAATATTATGCTCATGAGTTTTCCTGAATATCTAGGTATAGATACCAAAGAACAGCAATTGGTAAACCTATTTAGGTATTTGAACCTCTTCCTCAGCCTCCCTGTATTTTTTTATGCTGCTTCTGAGTTTTACATCAGCGCATGGAAAAGCCTAAAACATGGTTTCTTAAATATAGACGCCCCGATTGTACTTTCGGTCATTATCACTTTTGGGCGTAGTGTGTACGAGGTATTTACCGGCACGGGACTTGGCTATTTTGATAGCATGAGCGGCATTGTTTTTTTTATGTTGGTGGGTAGGGTTTTACAAGACAAAACACACTCGGCACTTAGTTTTGAACGTGATTACACTTCCTATTTCCCAATTGCCGTTACCAAAATGGTAGCGGATACTGAAATGACAGTTGCCTTACCACAAATACGGCTCGATGACACCTTGCTTATTCACAACCAAGAATTAATACCCGCCGACGGCATTTTAACTCGTGGAAAAGCACTAATTGATTATAGTTTTGTTACAGGCGAAAGTACCCCTGTAGAAAAGGAAATGGGCGAAATTGTGTATGCCGGCGGCAAACAAATTGGCAGCAATATTGAAATATTGGTTATAAAAGAAGTAGCTCAAAGCTACCTAACCAAGCTGTGGAACAGAGAAGAACTGCATAAAAATAAAAAATATCAAGAGCGTTCTTTTGTGCATTTATTGAGCCGTCATTTTACATGGGTCATTTTTTCCATTTCGCTGCTAAGCGCAATCTATTGGGGATTTACCGATAGCAGTAAAATGTGGAGTGCGGCTACTGCTGTACTCATTGTGGCCTGCCCTTGTGCATTATTGCTCAGCAATACCTTTACCAATGGCAATATTTTGCGCATTTTGGGTCGCAACAAACTCTATTTGCGCAATGCTCAAACCATAGAAGATATTGCCAATGTAAATATGGTGGTTTTTGACAAAACAGGCACCTTAACTACCGGTAGCTTTCAACACCTCCATTATGAAGGTTGTGTGTTAACGTCACTACAAAAGAAAAAAATAGCCTTGCTTGCTGCCCAATCTTCGCACCCACTGAGCAAAAGCATATGCCGACATTTGGGCGAAAAATACAAAGGCATAATATCGGCCTATCAGGAACATGCCGGCCTTGGTATAGAGGGAGTAATTGATAACGATTTAATTGCCCTTGGTGCTCATGCATTTGTAAACAGTCACCGCCACAACTTATTAAACCCTACCGAATCGAGCGTGTACGTAGCTATAGAGGGCGATGTATTGGGCAAATTTGTGTTCACCAACCACTATCGGCAACACATTCCACAATTATTACAACAGTTGCAAAAACAATATCCTTTAGCCATTCTTAGTGGCGACAATGCCGGCGAACGCAGCTATTTACAATCGCTGTTGGGCAGCAATACCCAATTACTATTTCAACAAAAACCCGAGGACAAACTAGCCGCTATTCAACAATTGCAACAAAAGGGTAAAAATGTAATGATGCTTGGCGATGGTCTAAATGATGCCGGTGCTCTGCAACAAGCCAATGTAGGTATTGCAGTAGCCGAGGAAAGCAACACTTTTACACCGGCTAGCGATGCCATACTTGAAGCTAGTAGGCTTGCGCAGTTAATTCCGTTTATTCGCATGTGCAAAACCAATAAACGGGTAGTCATGGCTGCATTTATTGTATCTGTTTTGTACAATGTAGTGGGCATTTCATTTGCCGTTCAGGGCAATTTATCGCCCATGATAGCAGCTATTTTAATGCCTTGCAGTAGCATTAGCATATTGCTCATTACATTTGGTATTAGCAATGTAGCAGCTTGGCATTTGGGCTTGTTGCGCAAACAGTAGCCTATTTGACAAATGATTATACACACGGGGCTACATGGTAGCCTTATCATGGGTATGAGCCAAGGGGCAATGCTACTATTGGGCGGCATGGGCGTTGGCACCATTCATCTGAATTAAGCCTATGTAGCATGTACAACGTAGCCCATAATTTTCTACTACAGATACTACAAGTAGCACAACAACTAGCTACATGTGCTGCAATAGCTGCTTGAAAAGAGATTGCCGAAGGGCTGCTTGATGCGGCAAAGTAGCCCACAGCCCAACAACCGCAGGGCGATTGGGCGAGGACTACTTGCAGGCAGCAAGAACTATCGCTAAATAGTGTTTCGCTTGTTCAGAGCCCCCAATAAGAACCTCACTTGGTATCAAAAAAAAATCGTTGTAGAAGATTCATTACTTCTACAACGATTTTTTTGGTAGCAATCGTTTAGTACTAAAACCCTTTGGTAGCAACACCATCAGCAATTGCTTGTAAGGCTTTGGCTTCGCTTAAAATAGCTGCCATTTTATTGCCTTTTCCATCATGACCGGCAGCCATATAACCACCTTTAGCTGTTTTGCTAACAACTGCATCTTGCATGGGAACATTTTTTTCTTTGGTCTTTAAGCAATATGCTTTAATCATTTTACTTGTATCCATTTTTTTGTGTTTTGTTGCTTTATTTTGGTAAAAGCAAAGTTACTGATTAGGTTAGTAGGCACAAGCTAATATTTTTTTTTGAAAAAAAAAATATTCTAGCTAGTGATGCTTATTTTGGTAGCATTATGTCAATAACCCTGCATATTTTAGGCATTTTTGCTCAAGGGAATGGTAAAAGTGAATGTGGTACCTACATTTTCTATACTTTCTATAAAAAACTGTCCTTGATTTTTTTCTACAAACTCCTTTACAATCAGTAATCCTAAGCCTACTCCCTTTTCACCCATTGTGCCATAGGTGCTGCCATACTGTTGCTGCTGTAAAACGTGGTTCATTTTTTCGGCACTCATTCCTACTCCCCAATCTCTAATGCTCAGTGCTAATTGGTTATTTTCTACTTTGGCGTACAATTCAATTTGGCTGTTGGGATTGGAAAACTTAATGCCATTGCTCAATAAATTTCGAACAATCACTTGCAGTAAATTTACATCGGCCCACACAGTTTGATCGGTACAATTGTTTGTAATTTGGATGTTTTTAGCAGTTGATTGATTACTCAGCAGTTCAATAACAGCCTGGATCAATTGGTTAATTTGTAAGTATTCGGGACGGTATTCAATGCCTTTAAATTGGGAGTGCGACCATGCCAACAAATTATCTAAAGTAGCTGACAATCCGTTACTTGTTTTGATGCTTGCCGGCAAAACTGCCATAAACTCATTGTAACTAAACAAACCTGTAGCCAATCCTTCTAAAAGGGTATTGATGGAGGTTGCTGCCCCGCGCAAATCGTGGCCAATAATGGAAAAAAGTTTATCCTTATTGCTGTTCATTTGCTCCAATGCACGTTTTTGTTGCGCAATCACAGCATTGCTTTCGCTAAGGGCTTTGGTAAACTTTTGTTTTTGCCAAAGCATCCATAAAAGTGCCATACTTAGTACAGACACTAAAACGATGATAGCAAAAAATTGAGCATTTTGTTTTTCGGAGGCGGCCAAATCTGCGTTAAGCATGTGTATTTCCTCTTCGGCTTTTTGCACTTCTATTGCATTGATCAGCGGCTTGGTGAACTCCAACTGCTGAAAGTTTTGCAAACTATCGTTGAGGGATGATGCAAGAAACAAGTATTTACTTGCAAGGGCATAATCGGCCACTGCATGGTAATATCTTCCCATTACCTGATACACACTAAATTGCATATTTAACCAATCGTAACTATACGACTTAGACAAGGTATTTAAATGTACTAGGCTACTATCTATATACTGCTTTGCTTTAGCCGTATTTTGCAAATACAAATACACTTGGGCTAATAAGGTTTCGGCATTTAAAGCACTTCCTAACTCGTGGTATTTTTTGCTAAATTCAATATCTTTTAGCAATAGAGGTATTGCCCTATTGTATTGTTTTTGATTAACAATGGCAGTAGATAAATTACCGTTGGTAATACCCACCCAAGACCAGTTTTTTCGTTCGGTTGCAGCCGCAAGTGCATTATTAAACAACGTTTCTGCCTTTTGTGGATTGCCCCGATACAATTCGATATAGGCACAACAGTTCATGGCATTGAGTACATAGTCACCATTATTGATGTCAGGGAAAACACTGTAGCCAATAGTTACTACTTGCTGAAGTTTTTTTTCGGCACGGTAGTAATCTTGTATGCTGTAATATACCAATCCAATTATATAGTCGAGCTGTGCGCCGATTGGCTTCTCTTTAAATACAATCTTATCTGCATATTTTACGAAATCCAAAATAAAAGGTCGTTCTATTTGACGCCTTCTAGCCTGTTCAGAAGCATGGTAAAAAGCATCTAAAAACGTATTTTTAGCGAAATTGGATTTTGCTATTGCCGATAGACCTTGTAGAGAAGCCACTAGAAAGTCGACATGGTTGGTAGCGCTATCCGTAATTTTAAAATACTGCTTGATGAGTTGGTCGTGCATAGCCGAATCTCGACTATTGGAAATTTGGGTTGCAACATTAACCAATACATCTTTTTGTGCAAATACCCTAGATGGTATTTGCACAAAAAGAAAGCAGATGAGGATATAGATTTTATTATGGTCATTCAAAATTACTAGATATCGAGCTTAGCATATTTGGCATGGCTTTCTATAAATTCTCTTCTTGGTGGCACATCATCGCCCATTAGCATACTAAACACTCTATCGGCTTCCACAACGCTATCAATAGTGACACGTTTTAAGGTACGACGTGTAGGATCCATCGTAGTTTCCCAAAGTTGATCGGCATTCATTTCACCCAATCCTTTGTAGCGTTGTATAGTTACACTATTATCATTACCGGCACCTAGTTTTTCAATCAATGCTTTGCGTTGTTCTTCGCTATAGGCGTAGGCTTGCTCTTTTGATTTTTTTACCAAGTACAATGGTGGTTGGGCAATATATACATAGCCGTGTTCAACCATTTCTTTTAAGTAACGGAAAATAAACGTTAAAATGAGTGTGGCAATGTGGCTTCCGTCCACATCGGCATCGGTCATAATTACTAGTTTATGGTACCGAAGTTTAGTCAAATTTAATGCTTTGGAATCTTCAGGTGTGCCTACAGTAACGCCTAGTGCGGTGTATATGTTTCTAATTTCCTCGCTTTCATAAATGCGATGTTCCATTGCTTTTTCTACGTTCAAAATTTTTCCGCGTAGTGGTAAAATAGCTTGAAAACTTCTATCGCGCCCTTGTTTAGCCGTACCGCCTGCCGAATCTCCTTCTACCAAAAATAGTTCGCATTTTTCGGGGTCTCTTTCACTGCAATCGGCCAATTTGCCCGGCAATCCGCCACCACTCAGTACAGTTTTGCGCTGTACCATATCGCGGGCTTTTTTGGCAGCAACCCTAGCTTGGGCAGCCAAAATAATTTTTTGAATAACATTTTTTGCCTCTTTCGGATTTTCCTCCAAATAAGCTTGTAATGCCCGAGCCACCGTAGTTTGTACGGTACCGGCCACATCGCTATTGCCCAATTTAGTTTTTGTTTGACCTTCAAATTGGGGTTCGGGTACTTTTACGGAAATAATAGCACTTAATCCTTCCCTAAAGTCGTCGCCCTCAACTTCTACTTTTGCTTTTTCAAAAAGTCCTTCCTTTTCACCATAGCTTTTAAACACACGCGTTAAGGCTTGTCTAAATCCGGTAACGTGCGTACCGCCTTCTATGGTATTGATATTGTTAACGTAGCTAAAAATATGCTCTTTAAAGTCGTTATTGTAGGTCATTGCCACTTCAACTGCTACATTGGAGCCTTCATCGTGTCCTTCCACAAATAAAGGAGCAGCAATCAATGGCGTTCTGTTAGCAGCTTTATCAAGCATTTCTACAAATTCCACAATACCGCCTTCGCTGTAAAAATTGGCCGAATAATGGCTTCCGTCGTCGGTTATTTCGCGTAAATCGGTAAGGGTGATGTTAATTTTTCTATTTAAGAAACTAAGTTCACGCAGTCTGCCTTCTAAAATTTCTCTTTTGTATACAGTTTCTTGAAAAATTGTAGCGTCGGGCCAAAAATGAACGTGTGTACCGGTTATTTGACTTGTACCAATTTCGCGAACAGCATATTGCGGAATACCTGTGTGGTACTCTTGTTCAAAAATTTTGCCTTCGCGCTGTACAGTAACTACCAATTTGGTACTGAGTGCATTTACGCAACTCACACCCACAC
>JAIXOS010000217.1 GCA_027486695.1 Chitinophagaceae bacterium
ATGCGATACATACAGCTATTTTATTCATATACAAGCGTGAAAAATTTTACACAAGATAACATTATACCATTCCAAAGATGCTGCTATCCATCCACGCTTTGATAAGAAATATTACCCTATTATTACCTTATATTAACAAGAAAAAGTAATTTTTTCACACACTTGTAAAATTTATTAAAAAAATGAAATACAAAAGTTAACCAACTTACCAACGGCGCTTTTAGTTTAATTGAAAGGCGGGTAAGCGATAAAATTGACTATCGTATACAAACAACTCCTCTACACTGTATGTCCAATATTTATAAATAGGCGATTTTGACAAATAATTATCTACCTCCGTTTTGCTTTCTGCATTAAAGGTTATCCAACAAGTTTGGGTTTCCATACTAACAGCATAAGTATCAATAATATGTTTATTGATTAAAAAATTGATAAACGTACGATGCGCCGGTATGTACAACATAAAATCATCGTCCATAGTAAAATGAATAATTGCTTGAAACTTTTTCATGCGTTCAGTTTTTAGATTGTACGTAACTATGTTTACTTTGGCAAACTGTTAATTGCAAAAAACCTTGCCCTAAGTTAAGCCATAAATAGGCAATAAGACACACTAACAGATTTTTTTTCTATTTAAAAATTTATAAACTCCATCTGAATCTTGCATCTCGTATTTTGGTGGATTGCCGTTAGCACTTTTATAAGCATTAATTGTGTTGAGCTATTTTCAATATTTGCATTTTTTAATAAAAAAAGGCTTCATTTTGCACAATCACCTTGCTAAATTTTTCAACAAACCCATAAAAAAACCCGCTATCATAGTTAGATAGCGGGTTATATTTTGGTGTACTTTTAAAATTAGTAACCACCCATTCCGCCCATATCAGGAGCTCCGTGACCATGTCCGGCAGCTTCTTTAGTTGGTTTATCGGCAATTACACATTCGGTAGTTAAGAACATTGCTGCAATAGAAGCCGCATTTTCTAATGCTACACGGCTAACTTTAGTAGGATCAATTACACCAGCTGCAAGTAAGTTTTCGTACACTTCGGTACGGGCATTGAAACCAAAGTCGGCTTTGCCTTCTTTAATTTTTTGTACCACGATTGAACCTTCGATACCACTATTGAAAACAATTTGACGAATTGGTTCTTCAATAGCACGTTTGATGATTTGGATACCGGTGTTTTCGTCGTTATTGATGCCTTGTAGATTTTCAAGACTTTCAATAGAGCGAATGTACGCAACACCACCGCCAGGAACAATACCTTCTTCTACCGCTGCACGTGTAGCATGTAAAGCATCGTCTACTCTGTCTTTTTTCTCTTTCATTTCTACTTCGGTAGCAGCACCTACGTACAGCACAGCAACACCGCCGGCCAATTTAGCCAAACGCTCTTGCAATTTTTCACGATCGTAGTCAGAAGTGGTATTTTCAATTTGTGCTTTGATTTGGTTAACGCGCGCCGTAATAGCTTCTTTTTCGCCTTTACCACCAACAATTGTAGTATTGTCTTTATCAATAGCAACAGATGCCGCTTGACCAAGGTAACTTAAATCGGCATTTTCCAATTTAAAGCCTTGTTCTTCGCTAATAACTGTACCAGCGGTTAAAGTAGCAATATCGGTAAGCATTTCCTTTCTTCTATCGCCAAATCCAGGCGCTTTTACGGCAGCTACTTTTAAAGTACCGCGCAATTTGTTTACTACCAAAGTAGCCAATGCTTCACCTTCTAAATCTTCGGCAATGATTAATAGCGGACGACCTGTTTGGGCTACTTTTTCTAATATATGAAGGATATCTTTCATTGCTGAAATCTTTTTATCATAAATTAGGATAAAAGGATTTTGCAACTCAGCTTCCATTTTTTCGCTGTTTGTAACAAAGTAGGGGGAAATGTAACCGCGGTCAAATTGCATACCTTCTACTACATCAACGGTAGTGTCGGTACCTTTTGCTTCTTCTACCGTAATAACACCTTCTTTACCTACTTTAGCCATAGCCAAAGCAATCAATTTACCAATTTCGCTATCGCTGTTAGCAGATATCGTAGCTACTTGTTCAATTTTGTTGTTGTCGTCGCCTACAGCCTGCGATTGTTGTTGCAAGTTTTTTACAACGGCCAATACTGCTTTATCGATACCGCGTTTTAGATCCATTGGGTTAGCACCGGCAGCAACGTTTTTCAAACCTTCGCTGATGATAGCTTGAGCCAAAACGGTTGCGGTAGTGGTACCATCGCCCGCTTGATCGGCAGTTTTAGAAGCTACTTCTTTCACCATTTGAGCACCCATATTTTCAATAGCATCTTCTAGCTCAATTTCTTTAGCTACCGAAACACCATCTTTGGTTACTTGAGGTGCGCCAAATTTTTTCTCAATAACTACATTTCTACCTTTAGGGCCTAAAGTTACTTTTACGGCGTTGGCTAGCGTGTCAACACCTTTTTTCATTCTGTTTCTTGCTTCGATGTCGAAGAAAATTTGTTTTGCCATATTGAATTACCTCAACTTCCGATTAGGATTTACGGATAAATTGTAGAACTGTGAGGTAAGCAGTTTTAAATGTTTGTGGATAAATGAATGTTGAAATCGAATAAAAGCGTTATAGTGTTTTTTAACCAACTTAGATGATGGCTAGTACATCGCTCTCTCTCATAATTAAAAGGTCTTGACCTTCGATAGAGATTTCGGTTCCGGCATATTTGCCATACAATACAGTATCACCTACTTTTACGGTTAGAGGTTCATCTTTTTTACCTGCACCGGCTGCTACAATGATGCCACGTTGTGGTTTTTCTTTAGCAGTATCAGGGATGATGATGCCACCGGCAGTTTTTTCTTCGGCAGCAGCTGGTTTAACAATCACTCTATCGTGTAGAGGAGTTACGGTCAGCGTGTTTGTAGACATAATTATTGTTTTTTTAGGTTTAAATAATTAATTTTTTCTGTAACTAGTTACAATTGTGAACATCTTGGCGATTATCGTGCCATGCCTTTGAAATAAGTCAAAATTTCAGTTAACTGTGCAAATTGGGCAGCAGCAGCCGATACTTTGGCACAAAATGCCGTAATACCTTAATAAAATGGTGTCAAAATTGCATTACACCTTTTAACGACTTCAAGTAAAATTGGGGGCACTATTTTTATATAAGATTGGCTAAAGAATGGATTAAAAGCAATTACTTCACTGTGCATGAAGAGGAAACTTTCCTAGATTTTATTGAATATCAAACAGCTAATGTTAGTAAAATGATTCTGTTCAAGAGCGATTAAAAGTAGAATGGTGCCAACGCCACTTAAGCCACCTAGTAGTACCGTCCTCTGGCACAAAAGCAATAAAAAGCTACCGTGTAGCGCCCATTTTAAAATGCAGTAATCAGCAGTTGAGCACACAAAAAAGCACGATTGTATAGGCAAATGGCTAACTTTATGAAGGCTAAGCAGCGGTTTACCCCTATCTTCGCAGCCGCATAATTAAAAGTTCTTTTTTGAATGATAAGTAGAAGAAACATTCGGGTTAAAGTAATGCAGTTATTGTATATTATGGATGCCTATGGCGATGAAAAAGGCATCAGTAATCCGGTAACCGAATTGCAAAAAAGTTTTGACAAAACACGCGAATTGTTTGTGTACCTCATCTATTTCTTAACCGAAGTGGCTAGGTATGCAGAAACAGATTCGCGCTTGAGGGGCAATAGACATTTGCCATCTGAAGCCGATTTGAATGTAAACACCAAACTAGCCGGCAATTTGCTGCTTTGGCAAATTCTGGAAAGTCCTTCGTTTGTAAAAGCAGTGGAGGACGATATGCCAGAAAAATACATCAATAGAGACTTACTTAAAAAAATATATACACATTTAGCTGAAACGTCGGAATACCATCTCTACATCAACGAAAACAGTCGTAACCCGCAAAGCGAAAAAGAAATTATTAAATTCATTTTTGCAAATTTGATGCTTCCGAACGAAGATTTTATTGAACACATTGAAGAATTGTTCAACAATTGGGACGACGATGGCGAAATGATGGAGCAATTGATGTTTAGTTATTTGCAAAAGCCCATTAGCTACAGCCTCAACCAAATGGTTCCGGACGACAAATGGCAATTTGCAAAATCGCTGCTAGTAACTACTTTCAATAAAAAAACGTACTTACAAGATTTAATCAAACCCAAATTGATTAATTGGGATTCGGAAAGAATTGCTACGTTAGATTTGATTATTTTGCAAATGGGCATTGCAGAGTTCCTATACTTTGAAACAATCCCTACCAAAGTAACCATTAATGAATATATTGATTTGGCAAAAGACTATAGTACACCTCAAAGCGGTCATTTTGTAAATGGTGTTTTGGACAACGTGCAAAAAGATTTGACTGCCGCAGAAAAAATCAATAAAATAGAATATAAATCTAAATAAAGTATTAGGCAAATGAAAAAAGGATGTATTTATACGGCCATTTTTTTTGCTTGCTTGCTTATAACGGCCTGCAATAACACTGCCAAAAACAAAGCACTTGCAGAGCAAGCTGCTAAAGACACGGCTAATTTTACCACTATTCAATGGCTAGATAGTATTGTTAACTTTGGTAGTATACAAATGGGTGAAACCATAACGGTACGTTTTAAATGTTTGAATACCGGAAAAAAGCCTTTGCTCATTACAAACGCCAAACCCGGTTGTGGATGTACTATTGCCGACTTTACAAAAGAGCCTATTATGCCGGGCACCACCGGGGTTGTAACAGCAGCATTCGACAGCAAAAAAGTTCATGCGCCAGAAGTGCGAAAAACCATTATTGTAACTACTAATACCATAAATAATACAGAACATTACCTCATCTTTACTGGAGAAGTAAAAGGAGTGGAAAGTAACGATAAAGTAGCTATACCACACCCCAAAAAATAAAACAGTTGTACCTTTTTAATACATAAATCAAAACAAATGCTTAAATTAAATGTAATGTTGATGGGCGCTCCCCCAGCAGGTGGTGCCCCACAAGGAGCAGGAATGGCACAGTTTATTTTAATGGGAGCCATTATATTGGTATTTTGGTTATTCATGATCAGACCGCAAGCCAAAAAAGCCAAAGAACAAAAGAAATTTATCGACAACTTGCAAAAAGGCGATAAAATAGTTACCATAGCCGGTATACATGGCGTGGTATCTAAAGTGAATGAAGATGGCACCTTACAAATTGAAGTAAATCCGGGTAGCTATTTGAAAATTGAAAAAAGTGCTATCAGCCAAGAGTGGACAGCTAACATCAACAAACCCGCTGCAGCTGATAAAAAATAACCATATTGCCTCATTAAAATACCGGATAACAAGTTTGTCCGGTATTTTCTTTTTTGTACCCTGCAATTATTGAAGCAAGATGTTGGTAGTTGGACTCACCGGAGGAATTGGCTGTGGCAAAACAACCGTAGCACGCATTTTTTCGTGCTTAGGCATACCTGTGTTCAATGCTGACAAAGTGGCCAAAATGCTCATGGAACAAGATGAGCGTATTGTGCAAGCAGTTACCAAAACATTTGGGGAACAAGCCTATTTAAATGGAGTACTCAATAGGGCTTATATCAGCAATATTGTATTTTCGAATAGTTACCAGCTTGATTTACTCAATAGCATTGTTCACCCGGTAGTTATACAAGCGGGTGCCGCTTGGGCAGCACAACAAAGCACCCCTTATGTAATTAAAGAAGCGGCGTTGATGTTTGAATCGGGTTCGGTGGCTTCCACCAACTTTGTTATTGGTGTAGATGCCCCATTGGCACTGCGCACACTGCGGGTTATGCGCCGCGACGCACTGAGTAAACAAGCCATAGAAGCAAGAATGCAGCAACAAATAACGGCTAGTTTAAAGATGAAACTTTGCGACGCGGTAATACACAACAATGAAGTATCTTTATTACTACCTCAAGTATTACAATTACACCAACAATTGTTGCTACTTGGCAAACAACAGCTCGGCTGATTGCATCACGTTTTAATTTAAGTAGCTTATGTTTTGGTACGAGGAGGAAGTAACACGTTTAGAACGACAGATTGAACAACATGACAACTTGTCGAATGCCGTAGTTTTTTATGGCAGTTCATCCATACGCATGTGGAATCATTTATCCGAAAGTTTTACCGGTTTACCGGTTCTGAATTTAGGATTTGGGGGGTCTACCCTAGCTGCATGCAGTTGGTACTTTGACCGAATAATGCAAAACGTATCAGCTAAGGCAATCATTATTTACGCAGGAGATAATGATTTGGGCGACAATAGGCATCCGGAAGAAGTATTCATCTATTTCAAACAATTGATGATTCAAATTCAGCAACGCTTTGGCCATATCCCAATTGGCTTTATGTCTATCAAGCCAAGCTATAACCGTTGGCATTTTATTGAGCAAATAAAATTTACCAATAAAATAATACAATCCGAAATTGGAAAAATGCCGCCAAATGTTACCTTTATTGATATTTACCATAGTATGTTGGATGCGAATGGATATCCTAAAATGGAATACCTATTGCAGGACGGCTTGCATATTAGTAAAGAAGGATATACTTGTTGGCATAAATGTATACAAGAGCAATTCATTCTTCCCTATAGGCTAGCTTAACGATTGATGCTGATGATGCCGTTGTTTCACAATACCCCTGTGCTACCGCTCAAATGCAATCGAACTTATGATAAAGAGGGAATATATCAAGTTTTATAGTCAATTTTTGCAGCGCGACATGGAGCTGCTTATTTTTGGTGACAGAGGGTTGCCTGTTATTTTTTTCCCCACAAGAACCGCACGCTTTTACGACTATGAAGATTGGAAAGTGATTGAGGCTATACAACAGCCCATTAATGCAGGTGAGAGGCAAATTGTATGTGTAGACAGTGCCGACCAACTCAGTTTTTACAACCAACAACTACACCCTGCAGACAGAATACACCAACATACACTTTACGAAAAATATATTTTATTTGAAGTCATTCCCTTCATCAAACAAAAGAACAGCCACCGCCAATTGATGGTAGCGGGCTGTAGTTTGGGTGCTTTTCATGCACTGAACATTGCCTTTAGGTTTCCACAATATTTTTGCAAAGTATTGGCAATGAGTGGCAGATACGATTTAACCCTACAGCTAGCTTATTTTGACGATTTATTTGACGGATTCATCAATCACGATATTTATTGTAACATGCCCTCACGTTACATACACGACATAGAAAGCGATTATGCAATTGAGCTATTAAATCATTTATCTATTACTATTGTTATAGGCAAGGAGGATGCTTTTTTACCCAACAATAGGCACCTACATCATGCCCTAGAGCAAAAAAACATTCGTCATACATTTTATGAATGGGATGGCGAGGCACACAAAGCCTATTATTGGCGCGAAATGTTGCAGTGGTATTTGTAAAGGAGCTTCTTCCAAACCTTTTTTTCCAATTACTTTCTACCAACGTCACCCTAAGTCTGATTCAAACAAACGATTGACTTCGCCTACATGCAATACCAACACTAACGCTTGATACACTATTGCAACAGGCACATATACTTATTTTTTAAAATACCAATATCTTTTCGTTTCTTTTAGATAACTATCCTAATTTTAAACCCCGATAAATATATTTTTTTCAAAAGCAGCACAGCACATTTTCAGGGCATCTGATGTTTTGTGTATGCAGTAAAACCCCATCATACGTTGACGGAGCACGAACTCATTAAAGGTTGTGTAAAGCAGCACACAACTTGCCAGCGCTTGCTATTTGAGCAATACGCAGGTAAGTTTATGACCGTATGTTTGCGATATGCTGCCGATACCATGGAAGCTGAGGACATGCTACAGGAAGGCTTTGTTCGCATTTTCAACAATATGCATCAATTCAAATTTGAGGGTTCGTTTGAAGGTTGGATGCGCAGAATTGTGGTAAATGTGGCGTTGAAACACCTGCAAAAAAAGCGTATACAATTTTCGGAAATCAAAGACGATGTACAACAAGGCCCCTCGATAGATAGTTATGCACTTACCTCTTTGGGCGAAGCCGATTTAATGCGACTCATTAATAACTTGCCCGATGGATATAGAACGGTTTTTAACCTTAGTGTAATTGAGGGTTATAGTCACGACGAAATTGCAGAAATGCTCAATATTCAAGCTAGTACTAGCCGTAGTCAGTTGGTAAAAGCTAGAAAATTGTTGCAACAACAAATTGTAGAATTACAAAAAATAGCTGTGTAATGACCGATAAGGAATTTGATAAATTGATTCGCAGCAAATTCAACCACATAGAAACACCCGTTTCGCCCAATTTGTGGAATAAAATTGCTGCCGATCCCCAAAAAAGGCGTAGGTTATTGCCTTGGTGGCAAACTACGGCCTACCTATATCCTATTGCAGCAGTAGCAATATTGGCTGTGGTTGTAGCTGCATTTTGGCTAAACGGAAATTTGACTGCATTGCCTCACAAAGGCGATTCAACAGCCCAAGAAACACACGAACAAACCAACCTACCCAACCCATCAAACAATTCAAATACATCCACCCATCCGCCCGTACAAAACGAGGTGAACAATAACCATACACCCCATTTAGAAGACAGTTCTAACACTTCACTTACTATTCAAAACAACCTTAACAATATTCATCCAAACACTTCAACCACTTCTAACTCTCAAAAAGGAACGCCTAACAAATCAATTGGCACACTTCGTATCCCCACAAACAAGCAAGCAGAATTGGTTGAATTAACCAATGACCAATTGGTAACACAAGCAGGAGTAGCATCGGCACAGCGAATTCAGTCTCCGCATCCTATTGAAGCAATACCTGAAACAAATAACCAATGGTATGCTTTGGGCAAAGAAAAAATTACGAGTATGTATGTACAATTGCCGGCACATACATTACCTAGTCTACTGAATGAGTCTAATCACTCCATTAGGCATCCATTAGCATGCCCTGAAAATAAGCACCGCAATGTATTTATAGATGTTTTTGCTTCGCCCAATATTGCCACACAACAAGTACGCAGTACAGGTGTTTCTCAAGCTTATTTGTTGTTAAAAGATAGTACAGAACGCATGAAAATGGGTTTTACCATTGGAGGAAGAATAACCAAATCTATAGGGCAAAATTGGTTTGTTTCAGCAGGTATTCAATACACACAAAACAACCAACAATTTGTACAAAAAACGGAAAATGAACGTAAAACAACCGTAGTGCTTGTTACTCGTTCCATCACCAACGAATTGGGCGTTACTACTACCTTTCTAGATACTACAACTGTTACCGAAATAGGTTACCGAACAAAAACATTCATTAATCAATATAAAAGCATTGAAATTCCCATTATTGCTTCTTATACAATTGGCAACAATGATTGGCAGGTGGGATTACATGCCGGTACTGTTTTGGGTATCAGCAATACTTACCATGGCTATACGTACGACAACAATCGCAACTTAATGAGCCTTAACAACAGCAACAACCCTGTTTATCGTTCTCAACTACAAGTAGGGCTTGTTGGGGGCTTTGGAATTTATAAGAAACTCAATTACCAAACCACCGTTTTTGCCGAACCCCATTTTCGGTATGCACTCACCAACCATCAATCCGCAACATTACATTTCAACCAAAAAATTCAATTGACAGGCATTACAGCGGGCATACGCTTACAATTAAATAATCTTTCCAAAAGCAGCATTTCGCTACAATAAAGTATCTAATTGACAACATGAACCAAGTCCGAAATCATATCATCTTCATTGTGCTTTTTTCATTTTTGTTACATGCATGTACTAAAAATGAAAATGAACAATTTGTCCCTTACAACAATGCCGAAAACGATACTACGTGGCAATCGGGCGCTACCAATACCGATACCAACACACAACCAATAAATGAAATTGCCCGAGCCCCAATGGTGGATAGCTTCCAAATTGCTTCCGGTAAAATAGTGAGTTTACAAAACGATAGCATACAAATAGCTATTCCGGGCAACAGTTTAATTAACAGTGGAGGCGGATTGGCTCAAGGTGGTGTAAA
>JAIXOS010000177.1 GCA_027486695.1 Chitinophagaceae bacterium
ACAGTAAAAGCACTTTTTTTTTTTTTTTTTCTATTTCAAGCAAACCTATAACCATAAAGGGGTTAAGTATTTTTTAGACTACTTTTTGTCCATTAACCCATATATGTTGAAGAAGCAGGAAGTATATTGGGGATGCGTACTTCAAGGCATCTTGCTTTAGGTGAAAGCATCGTAAATAAAAGCAGCTGTTAATCATTTGGCTATGCCTACGATTAAGTATTATTAGGCTGTTTTTAATAAAATGGTAATTTGAGTACCTTCGTTTGGCTTGCTGCTTACTTGCAAACTGCCACCACAGGTTTTTATAAAATCGTTACACAAAACCAATCCTAATCCCGTACCTTTTTCGTTTTTGGTACCGTAAGTAGATTCGTTGCTTTTAAGACTAAAAAGTGTTTTCAGCTTTTCGGCACTCATTCCCACACCTGTATCTTTAACGGTAATGCTCGTGGTGCCATCCTTATTTTGGCTACTTGAAAGAATGACTGAACCGTGTTCGTGTGTGAACTTAATGGCATTTTGAATAAGGTTGCGTATTACAATACGCGTCATTTCAGCGTCGGTAACCACTTTTGTATCGGCAGGAACGTGATTGATAAATGAAATGCCTTTTTTGGTAGCAACCGAATCGTATAGGTTTATATTTTCTATTACCAAAGGCAATATAGCTACGGGTTGCAAATTGGCGGTTTGTTCAGACATTTGCGTTTTTGCCCAATTGAGTAAGTTTTCTAAAACAGCCGATATCTGTGCATTTTTTTCTTTAAACTGGTCTAATAAAACGCGCAATTCATCCGGAACATTTTCAAAATAATCAATAATGGCAAAGAAACTTTGCAGCGAGCCAATAGGACCACGTAAATCGTGTGCAATGATGGAAAAAATTTTATTCTTAACATCGTTTAATTCGCTAAGGTGCTCTCTTTGGCGGGCAATTTCAATATTTTGAGCATTTAAAATAGCGTTATGTTCTTTTTCTTTTCTAAAATTTCGGTATACCACATAAGCAATAATTGCAAAGCTAATAATGATGATACAGGCAATTATTTTGATGTATAGTTTCTCATTTTCAAGTGCTGCGGTGCGTTCTTGAGCCGCATCTGCCGCGGCTTTTTCGGTAGCCAATTGTTGGTATTTGAGTGCTACTTCTATTTCTGTTCGGGTCAAATTTTTTAATAGCGCTGAGTTGGTATTTTGCTCTGTTTGAATTGGGGCGTTTTGGGATTGTTTGGAGTCGTTTGTATTAGCTCCATCGGTATTTGCGGGTGTTGCTGTAGCAGCGGGTTGCTGCGGGGTTTCTATATTTTGTGGTTGTTCCTTAAAATTTTTATACTCATTACTATATTTCAAGGCCCCTTCATTATCGCCCATTTTTTTACTTGTTTCACTTAGTAGCGTATAGATATTTTCAACTTGCTTTGCATCATTTATTTTTTTAGATAGGTTTAATGCCTCATTTAGATCAGTAATTGATTGCTTATACTTTTTTTGTTTATTGAATACCGTAGCACGATTGACTAAAATGGTGGTGATACTTGCTATATAGTTTTGGGATCGGCTTACCGACAATGCTTGAGATAGGTAATCGACGGCTTTTTCGTATTTTTTTAAACTAGTATACAAAGTGCCTATATGGTTGTAAATGGTGCCAATGCCATTGATATTATCGGTGTTGCCATTGGTGTTTAGGCTTTTTTCAAAACTTTCAATTGCTTTTTGGTATTGATTGTGGTTTTTGTATATCAGGGCAATTTCGTTCATCATCCGGGCGGCATCTTTGAAATTGCCTGCCGAATAAAAGCTTTGGTACGTTCTTTCTAATTGCAAAATCCTATCCGCTTCGGCCTTGCCCATCGTAATTACTTGAGCTTTTACGGGCTGATACATCATTGATGCCAAAAATATCCATACAGCCAAAAAGGCATTGAATTTTAGGCAATTACAAGTGTTCTTTTTGATTGGCTTAATAAAATAATTGTAAAACATAATGATTAACTCAAGGCCATTGATTTGTAACCAAATTATTGAAAACAAACCAATATATTAGTGAAAATTGGATTAAAAGTGCCCCTAAATTTACAGCCTTTTATTTTATTGTAGCCTTTCTATTATTATGCAATCAATATTATTCTACCAAAGGTTTAATTTCACCGTTTCCAGCAATTTTTTTACTAATTTTTGGCGAACCTTTGTACGAAACGTCTCCTTGTCCTGCAATATGAATATCTAGTTTTTGATCGGCAAAAATGGTAACATCGCCATTGCCAGCAATATGGACTTCTCCATTTTCTGCTTTTAAACCATCCGAATGGTAATCGCCCGAGCCACTAATGTGTATTTCGTTGTCTTTGGTTTCGCCCGTTACGGTAATATTGCCACTGCCTGCAATTGAGGCAATTACTTTAGGCGTATTCACCGCAAGGGTAATATCGCCACTGCCGGCAATAGACAACTTTAATTGGTCGGCGCCGGAAAATTTACCCTTCCCTACCACATTACCCGTGCCTGTAATACTTACGGCTTCGAGGGTAGGCGTGGTAATTTGGATAGAAATGTTTTCGGAGGCCACTAAATTGGTGTGCTTGTTTTCTTTAATAACCAGGAAATTGTCTTCATAAGTGGTTTCGATGTATGGAATAAGGTTTTCGTCGGCTACTATGGCAATTTGGGTGGTGTTACCCGGAACGAGGGTTACATCAAAATTATCGGAAAGTTTGATTTTACGGGCATTGCTAACGGTGCGGTTCTCGGTAACAATGTTGCCGTTACCTTTCATGCGTTTTGTTTTACAGGCTATACCAAAAGCTAAAAAGGAAGCGGTAAGTACAAGTAGGGTGCGTTTCATTTGTAATAGGGATAGGTGTTGGTTTAAAATTAACAACAAAGTGCGTAATTTGAGCAATTAATCAATAAAAATGTAGCAATACTTCTCTTTGTAGTTATTTGTTAGCCAATAATCCATTTTTTTGGGTAGGTGTATTGTTCATTGGTCGAATAATTTTTTATAGCAAGTATATATTGCGTTAAGGATTGAAGCGGTTACCCCGCAGCGCAGCGAGGAGTATGAGCGAAAAGCCTGACCCGAAGGGGAACGCCCAAATGATCTAAATATATTAGCTGGAGCGCAAGCACTGATGGAAATGTAAAAAACGCTTCGCTGCAAGCGGAAGGAATATTACCTTCGCCGCATGACAGAAAAAATACTTATCCTCGATTTTGGCAGTCAGTTTACACAATTGATAGCACGTTGTGTAAGAGAGGCCAATGTGTATTGCGAAATTATTCCGTACAATAAAGCTTTTGAAATAACACCCGGATTAAAAGGGATTATTTTGAGTGGGTCGCCTTTTAGTGTGAACGAACCTAGTGCGCCCGTAGTAGACATCGCATCGATGATAGCCCGCGTGCCTGTATTGGGGGTTTGTTATGGTGCGCAATTAACTGCCAAAACTTTCGGAGGACGAGTGGATAAAAGCAACAAACGTGAATATGGCCGTGCTACATTGCTGCAACAACTGCCGGACGATTTGTTACAAGGCGTGTCGCATCAGTCGCAGGTGTGGATGAGCCACAGCGATAGCATTGTAACCTTGCCCGATGGATTTGCTGTATTGGCTACTACCGATAGCATACCGGTAGCTGCATTTAAAAAAACAACCACCGATAGCCATGCATTGTATGGTTTACAATTTCATCCGGAAGTATACCATTCTACCGAGGGCAAGCAAATCATTCGCAACTTTTTGGTAGCTATTTGTGGTTGTTCACAGGATTGGACACCTGCAAGTTTTGTGCAGGAAACCGTAGCACGATTAAAGGAACAAATTGGCGATGGTAGCGTAATTATGGCCCTGAGTGGGGGCGTAGATAGTACGGTAGCTGCCACCTTAATTAGCAAAGCTATTGGCAATAGGCTACACGGTATTTTTGTAGACAATGGGGTATTGCGCAAAAATGAATTTGAACAAGTATTGGACATTTATAAGCAATTGGATTTGAATGTAACCGGAATAGATGCCAAGCAGCGTTTTTATGATGCGTTGGCCAATCAAACCGATCCGGAACACAAACGGAAAGCTATTGGGAAGTTGTTTATTGATGTGTTTAACGAAGAAGCACACAAAGTAACAGGTGTAGATTTTTTAGGTCAGGGTACCATTTATCCCGATGTAATTGAAAGTGTCAGTGTGCATGGACCATCGGCCACCATTAAATCGCACCACAATGTAGGGGGCTTACCCGAAACCATGAAACTGAGTTTGGTGGAGCCTTTGCGCTTTTTGTTTAAAGATGAAGTACGCCGTGTTGGGGCAGAACTAGGAATACCGCACGACTTATTGTATAGGCATCCATTTCCAGGTCCCGGACTAGCAATACGCATTTTGGGAGAAGTGAATGCCGAAAAAGTAGCTCTGTTACAAGCTGCCGACGATATTTATGTACAAGCCTTAAAACAATTTGATTTGTACAATAAAGTATGGCAGGCCGGTACCATTTTGTTGCCCGTGAAAAGTGTTGGCGTAATGGGCGATGAAAGAACCTACGAATTTACTGTAGCCTTGCGTGCCGTAACAAGTGTAGATGGCATGACTGCCGATTGGGCGCATTTGCCTTACGAATTTTTGGCACACGTAAGCAACGAAATCATCAATAATGTAAAGGGCATTAATAGAGTGGTGTACGATATTAGTAGCAAACCGCCCGCCACAATTGAGTGGGAATAGAGGCTAGTAAAACTACACTAGTGTTTTGGTTGGAGCGATTATTGAAACTACAAAGGCTGTCGGATGGGTACTACCATACGACAGCCTTTGTAATTAAGAGTGGTTTGGGAAAATGCTTTACAATTGTATAGCCGCTTTTGCGGTGATTTTATCCGACGAATTGCCAGCTAAAATCCAGTATTGACCCGGTTGGTGAACAAATTTTTTGTGCGGTTCGCTATAGTATTCAAATGCCTCGGCAGGTAATAATAATTGCACTTGTTTTTGTTGTCCGGGTGCTAAAAATACTTTTTCGAAAGCTTTCAGTTCCTTGGTTGGGCGTTTTACAACAGGTTTTACCTCGTTTACATAGAGTTGAATTACCTCTGCACCGGCCATTGTACCGGTATTGCGAATAGTAACACTAGCCATCACCTGTTTGCCTATTTTTTTGAGCGAAAGCCCACTAATGTTGAATTGGGTATAGGATAAACCATGTCCAAAAGCAAACTGCGGTGTTACCCCATAGGTATCATAATATCGGTAGCCCACAAAAATATCCTCGTTGTAACGAACTTCTCCATTTTTGCTTGGATATTCACCTAGTTTGTGTGCGCCACAGTCGGAGAGTTGCTTGGGAAAGCTCATAGGCAATTTACCCGATGGATTCACTTTGCCCAAAAGAATGCGGGCTAGGGCAGTACCTCCCTCCATGCCCGGATACCAAGCTTGAACAATAGCAGGTACCTGATGGATCCATTGGCGCATATCAATAGCGCCGCCACCCATTAACACTACAATGGTATTGGGATTAGCTTGTATTACTGCTTTGATGAGTGCATCCTGACCAAAAGGCATGTTCATATCGGGTTTGTCGGTATCTTCTGCATCGTATGCATTATCGCTCCACTTGGTGTAGTCGTAGCCATGCACCCACCCGCCTACAATGATAGCTACATCCGCTTTTTTGGCTGCGGCTACAGCTTCGTTAATTAATGAGGTATCGGCAGTGGCATTGCGTACAATGCTGTATCCTTTACTATAGGTAATTGTTGTGTTGTGCGGTACTTGTTGTTGTAGGCCCACTAGCGGTGTAATTTCGTAGGTAGCTTTTACTTGCGAACTACCACCGCCCATTGCATTTTTTCGAACAGCATTTTCGCCAATGACCGCTATTGATTGAATGGTGTTGGTTAAAGGCAATAAATTACGTTCATTTTTAAGCAAAACAATACCTTCTTCGGCAATTTTTTGGGCAACTTGTTGGTGTGTCTTGGTGGCATAAGCTCCCGGAATACGTTTACCGCCCAACATGTGTGTTTTGTTCATGATGCGCAAAATGCGACGAACCTTATCGTTGACAATAGACTCGGCAATTTGGCCATTTTGTACCAATTTTACTACTGTATCGGCCATGTAAAATTGCGGATAAGGAAAAGCAGGACTGCCAATATCGGTACCCATTTCTATATCAGTGCCATTCATTAGTGCTTCTGTAGTGTTGTGTACAGCTCCCCAATCGCTGATAACTATGCCTTTAAAGCCCCACTCTTTTTTGAGTATTTGATTCAATAAATAGTTGTTGTGGCTACACCATTGTCCTCTAAACTTATTATACGCACCCATAATGGTGTTAACACCGGCTTCGGTAACAGCAGTTTTAAAACCGGGTAAATAAATTTCTCTCAGCGCCCGTTCGCTCATTTGTACATTGATGGAAGTGCGTTGTATTTCTTGGTTATTGGCTGCAAAATGCTTTACACAAGCCGAAATACCTTGGTCTTGCACTCCTTTAATATAGCCGGTTACCATTTTGGATATAAGCAAGGGATCCTCACTAAGGTATTCAAAATTGCGACCATTGAGTGGTGTGCGGATAATATTGATGCCAGGTCCAAGTATTACATCTTTACCCCGGTATTTGGCTTCCTTGCCCAACACAGTACCGAAGGAATAGCCCAACGACTTATTCCAAGTGGCCGCCAAGGTATTGCCGGTGGGCAAGTAAGTGCCTGAGTCGTTTACGTTTTTATCTACTATCCAATCGTTGCCATGTTCCACCCTTACGCCATGTGGACCGTCGGACATGATTAGAGGAGGAATGCCGAGCCGAGGAATGCCCGCAGTTGCAAAAGAGCTATTGGCATGAATCATTTGCACTTTTTCCTGCAACGTCATTCGTTGTAGGAGCTTTTCAATGGTTTGTTCGGAAGTTGCTTTTTTTTGTGCAAAACTGTGGTTTCCTATGCTCAAGGTGCAGAGGGCAATATATATCCATTTGCTATTCATAGTGCGTTTGTTTGTAGGGTTAATGTTTTTTTTGGGTAATGCAAACCCAATCTACCAGCATTTTGCTTTTGCCAGCTTTGATTGCTTGTAAAGTGCTATCGGCCAAACCATAATAAGGTAGTTTTAGTCCATTGGTTTTGTAAGGATAAATACCGCCTACGGCAAAATTGAGAATCAAGTATTTCTGGTTGTCGAATGCCCATTTGCCAAAAAATTGGGTCATCGGTTTGGTGATTCTAAACATCGGTTTGCCATCATATTTAAATACAAGGGCATCGGGCGTCCAATCGACAGAGTAAATGTGCCATTGGTCAATTTCATTTTCTTTATTAAAAAAATATTTATTCGATAAACCGGCATCGCCGCTGTAGCTGGGGCCATGAATAGCCGCACTTGCCCAATCATTTTCACCAACCGATTCCATAATATCTATTTCGCCCGTTTCAGGCCAATTGCCTGCACCCAAAATCCACCAAGCCGGCCACAAACCGGCACCTTTCGTGAGCTTTATTCTGGCCGAAGCTGTACCATAACAAAACATGACTTTGTTGTTGGTATTGATACGACCCGATACAAAATGGAACTGCTGACCATCTTTGGTAAGGTAGTTGGGCGCAAAATGTGGTTGCAAAACGAGTGCGCCATTGTGTGCACCTTGTGCAGTATTGCCTTGGGCTAAGTAAATGGTTGCCGACGAATCGATATAGGCTTGTAATTCGTTGTTGACATGCATACCGGTTACTTCAACATTCCACTTAGCAGTATCTAATTTAGTGCCCGAAAAATCGTCGAAAAAAACCAATTGATCTTCTGAACCAATGTTAGGCAAGCCGCGCATACTAGTACAACTTACCACACACATCATTAGTAAGAAAAGAAGAGGGTATAAGCGATAGGAAAGCAGCTGGTACATACAAATTGCTTTAAAATACATGGTTAAAGTTGTTTACTGATACACGCGTACATAGTCAATTTCCATAGCTGCGCTGGAGAAAGTAGGGTTTACCGAACCGCCAAAAGTACCCCCCATAGCTACGTTGAGCAATAGGAAGAAATTTTGATTGAAAGGTAGCGAGCTGTTATTGGCAAATGTGTAATAGGCACTTCCATCTACCAAAAACTTAATACTTGAAGCCGACCATTCGACGGTGTAAATATGAAATTCGGAGGTTGCATTGGAAATTACTTTGGTGCCACCATCGGCATTACCACCCGAATGACCCGGATGATGTACGGTTCCGTATATCTTGTTGGGGTCGTTGCCTTTGTGTTCCATGATGTCAATTTCGCCGCAGGCAGGCCATCCAACAGTACCAATATTATCGCCAAGCATCCAAATAGCCGGCCAAGTGCCACCACCGGCAGGTAATTTAGCCCTAGCCTCAATTTTGCCATACTTGGTAGAAAACTTTCCTTTGGATAGTAAGCGAGCGGAAGTGTAGCTGCTGCCACCAAAATTTTCTTTTTGGGCAATTATTTTTAAGGTTCCGTTGGAAACAATTGCATTGGTGCTACGGTTGGTGTAATACTGCAATTCGTTGTTGCCCCAGCCACCACTGCCTGTGCCAATATCGTAACCCCATTTAGCGGCATCGGGTGCGCCACTTGTTTCAAATTCATCGGACCATATCAACGATAAATTCACCAACACTGTAACTTGTATTGATTTTGAAGTAGTAAGTCCGCTTGCCGATTTTGCAATAATATTTACGGTGTATACACCACTAGCCGCATATTTGTATACAATGTTGCCCGATGCCACGAGTTTAAACTCACCATTGCCAAAATCAAATTCGTAGTTGGTAGCATTCGTTGCGCTAGCAGTAAAAGCCACATTGCCGCTATTGTCGGTACTTACTATGGCATTAACCACCAAATTTTCTGGTGGAGTATTGTTTTTGGCAGTGTTGCCTTTGCTGCAATACGAAAAAGTTAAAGCTACCATTACCAGCATGAAAACGAAGCCCAGTTTCATAACAAAAAATTAAGTTGGATGAGGGAAAAACATGTATTTGCTCATCTAATACAAGCAAATACACGTAAGGTGATTACATTACTGCTTAACAGTTAATTTTTGATACCATGCGTTTCCATCGGCACCAATATTTCTTAAGTGAACGTTGGTAGCGGAAATGGCTAAAATTTCGTAGGTATTACCCCCGGTACCAAAATTAATGATGCCATTGCCCGGAACGCTAAATTGTATGCGTGTAGAGTTGGCACTTGTGGAGGCCGATGTAGCATCCATAAAGGACAATTTTTTAGCTCCAGTAGTACTTAGCGCATAGCAGTTATCGCCACCGCTTACACCATATACGGAAGTAGCAGCCCCAATACTAAACGATTGACCTTTGTTATCGATGGTTAGATACAAATTGTTGTTGGCATCTTTTGAAAACGTAATTTCATCATCATATAGGCAGTCGGCTCGTTCGTTTGGTGCAGCGGCATACCAAATTGGCGAAAATTCGGTATTAGGACCTACGCCCACATGACCAGGAGCCGTTTTGTCGGTTACCCAAGTTTTTTGTGTGCCACCGGTTAAAGCGTCTATAATGTAGGCCGGTATTTCGAAAGCAACATAAACAGTAATTTTTTTACTGAAAGTAGCCATCGTTCCACCTGTACCAATAGCATTTACAGTTACTATGTAGTCGAAGGTACCAGGATTGGTATACTTGTAGGTGATACTACCCGTTGGTGATACGGTGGTATTGCCATCGCCGAAGTCAATTTTGTAAGTAATTGCATTATTGGCTGTAGCCTTTATTACTACATTGCCTTTACCATTTCCATTAGGATTGGTTGCATCTACACCCTCAACAGTGGTAGTTACACCCAAAGAGGTAGGAGTGGTAAGTGCGCCAAATTGGTACGATGTTTTGTTGCAGCCACTTACTGTTATGGCTACGGCAAACAATATGGCGAGCATTTTATTCATATGTTTAAACATGATATATTTATTTAAAGATTAATAAAGATTGATATCATCGAACAAGAAAGTGAAATTAGCTGACCCGTCGCCCATAGTGCCATTATCGAAAATGACTACTATTTTTTGGTACTGTTTGCTAACATCAATAGCGCTATAATCAAACGTTAATTCTTCCCATGTATTGGCTTTGGTAGTTGTGGTTTCCTTCTCAAAATTAATACTGCCATTGGTTTGGTTCTCCACTTTCAACAATACTTTAGCGCCAACTCTTGGCGAAAACACTTTCATTTTGAAGGTTTTTTTAGTACTAAAATTAATAGGACTAGTAAGTCCAAGCCAACTGCCACCCCAAGGTTGGTCAGCATTTTTAATCATGCGTACTACTTGATTGCTGTTGTTAATGCCCGATTTTTGTGTATTGTTAATGACTGTTGCATTGCCTCCGTTGAAATCGGTAAAAGCGTAGGTAAGCGTGGTGGATTCAAAATCGAGAGGCAAAGCAATGCCACCGGGTGTAACCGAACCCGTTACCATTTGTACATCATCCCAATAATATACCTTGCCATTGCCGCTAGTATTGAAATCGAAAAACACCGAAGCCATATCATAAGTATAGCTAAGATTGAGAGCCGCAGTACCGGCAGCTTGATTGGCAAAATCAAACACCAAAGTTTCCCAAGCGTTTGCTTTGGTAGTAACTGCTTCTGTTTCTACCGATTTGGCGTTGTTGTTATGGTCTTCAATTTTAAGTCTTACTCTAATGCCTGCTGCAGGTGCATACACCCGAATGCTCATTTTGGTGGCATTAGCGGCTATTGGTATGGCCGAAGAAAATCCTTTATTGGTGCCTATAGTAGTGCCTGCCCAGGTTTCGGCACCTGGCAGTTTGGTTGTTTTTTTAACAAAATTGCCTGCATTGGTTGGGTCGGTAGCATCTACGGTAAGGGTATTGCCAAAGTCGGTTACGGTGTAGTTAACACTACCATCATCAAAAGTTACAGGTAGGTTGATTGGTACGGAGGCCGGTAGGGTATTGGTTAAGCGAATATCATCGAGTAAAAAGGTAAAATTGCCCGAACCATCGCCCATAGTGCCGTTATCAATGATGACTACTATATTTTGATAAGTGTTGGCTGTATTAATGGCTCTAAAATCGAAAGCGAGGTCTTCCCAAGTATTGGCAACAGTAGTAGCTACCTCTTTTTCAAAACTCAAACTGCTGTTGGCAGCATTTTCCACTTTCAGCAATACTTTGGCGCCTGCTCTAGGGGAAAATATTTTCATTCTAAAAATTTTATTAGCTGAAAAATCAATGGAACCACCTAATGCAATGCTGCTTCCGCCCCAAGTTTGACCTGCGTTTTTGATCATTTTAGCTACTTTGCTACTTAGGTTAATCCCTTTTACTTGAGGGTTGGTAACAACAGACGTATTGCCACCATCAAAATTGCCAAAATTGTATTGTACACTCGCCGATTCAAAATCAATAGGCAGTACAACAGGATCTACAATGGTAATGGTTTTACTAAATTCGGTACTTGCTGCGCCACCGCTGTAAGCAATTACTCGAATAGTATAGGTGCCCACTTTAGCATAGGTATGACTAATGGTTTCACCTTCTAAGAACGATTGAGGCACTTCGTTGGTAGCATCGCCAAAGTAAACTTTAAACATGGTTTCGTACAATGCCTTTGCCGATACATTGTATTTGAAAATACTGGTTGGATCGGCTGCGGCAGTAACTTCAAAAGCTTCAGGAGCTTTGAACGAAACTGTTAATTTTTGGGTACTTTCTGTAAGCTTTCCGGTAATGCCATGAGCAATTATTTTTACGTTGTACACGCCTTCGGCATAGGTGTGTTGCACACTTTTGCCCGGCATTACTTTAGCGGGAGTAGTGGTGGCGTCGCCAAAATAAACATCGTACACCGCAGCGCCTTCACCATTAGGTGTAATGGTTACCAAACCGCTGTTGTTTTGAGTAATATCAAAAAATGCCGACAGCTTAGCGGGTGTGCTACCCGTTTGCACTAGCGATAAATCGTTAAAAGTATCTTTATTGCAACTGAGTATACAGAGCAGCGGCAATGTGGTTAATAGGAAATAACAAACTTTTTTCATGGTAATATATTGAAAAATGAATAAATTAATAACCGTTGTTTTGCGATAAACCCGATATGTCTATTTCTTGTTGAGGAATAGGGAAAACCTCATGTTTACCCACTTTAAAACCGGTTATTTTGGTAGTGGCCATTCCCGTGCGCACCAAATCAAAAAAGCGATCGCCTTCCATTGCCAATTCCAATCTTCTTTCTTCCCAAATAGCTTGTGTTAGAGCCGAACCTGTTGCATTAATTTGGTGGTCGTCGTTGCCAAAAGCTCGTTTGCGAACACTATTGAGGTAAGTACGTGCTTTTGTTTCGTCGGGAGTACTTGAACGGTTGTAAGCTTCGGCAGCCATTAACAAAACATCGGCATACCTAATGATGCGATAATTGTTGAGGTAATTGAGTTCTATTTGGCCAGAAGTTTCGCCCTTACGGGGTAAATATTTTTGGTTATACAAACCCGTGTTTTTGTATGGAGCTACCTGATAGGTAATTTCAAAAGCAGGATTAGCTGTTTTATAGGCTTCAATATCCAAAACGGTAGCAGCTTTGCGTATATCGCCTGCGGTATAAGCCGATGCCAAATTTTGGGTGGGCAAATTGGTACTCCAACCGGCAGCATAAGGCATAGCTCCTTTACCATTGAGTCCCCTAATGCCACATTGTTGCACTGCATAATTACCTTGTCCGCGTGTAACACCCCCCCAATTGTAATAGGGTGAAGTATTGGTGTATTGAATTTCGAAAACCGATTCGGGGCCATTTTCGCCACTAGCTAAAAACATGCCGGCAAAATTGTTCACTAACGAAAAAGCATTGGCATTGATTACATTATCAAGCATTGCTGCGGCTTCTGAAAACTTATTTTGATAGAGGTACACTTTGCCAAGCAATGCTTGAGCCGCATATTTGGTAATGCGTCCTTTTTGCGATTGAATAGCCGGTAACACCGCTATTGCATTGGTTAAATCGGTTTCAATTTGTTTGTATACACTTGCTTTAGGTGCTCTTGTTAAGCTCTTGGAATCCGTAAGGCCCAATCGTTTGTCAATAAATAGTGGCACATCGCCAAAAAATTTGGTAAGTGTAAAGTAGTAGTAAGCCCTTAAAAAGTTTACTTCACCAAATAAGGCTTCTTTACCGGCAAATACAACAGTAGTACCGGCCGGATTGGCTATTTTGTATTGATTAAGGTAGTTGGCACGATTGATACCTTCATAAGCCGCTTGCCAAATTTCGGTTAGGGTAGCATTGATAGGAGTGTGGGTAAAGTCGTCAATTTGTTGGAGCGACAATACATCCGAAGCATTTTCGCCACCGCTTACAGCATTGTCCGATGCTATTTCACCAACAGGAACGGCTTGGTTGAGCCACTGCAAAGGTGTGTACACACTAACTGCCATGGTTCGATAATCGGATTCCGACCGTAGGTAATCAAGTTCAGTGATGGCAAAATCTTCGTGGGGGTTGTAATCAACCCATTTTTTGCAGGAACTTAAAACGCTAATAGCAATTAGCATACCCAATATTTTATAATGTATATGTTTCATAGTATGTAGTTTAGCTTATTAAAATTTAATGTCAATGCCCATAGCAAATGTGCGAGGTTGGGGGTAAGCACCACGGTCTATACCTGTATCTAATATGCCTCCGGCAATTTCGGGGTCGAAGCCTTGGTACTTGGTAAATGTGTACAGATTTTTTACTTGGGCATAAATTCTCAATCGGCTAAATGCTTTTTTGATGGAAGTAGCAGGGAATGTGTAGCCAATTTGCAGGTTTTTAATTTTGGCAAAAGAGCCATCTTCTACATACCTGTCCGATACGCGGATGTTGCTATTAGCATCGGTAAACGAGTATCTTGGTGTTTTTGCATCGTTGGTGGTGCCTGCACCTGTCCATCTGCCAAGTACCTCCCTCGACTTGTTAGAAAAGTTGGCATTGCGTTCGTAGGCTCTATAAATATCGTTGCCAATAGATACATAAGTAAACACAGATAAATCAAAATGGCGGTATTCTACATTTAAACTCCAACCCATCGTAAATGCAGGAAATGGATCGCCAATTTTGGTTTGGTCGGTGGCGGTAATTTTTCCGTCGCCATTCATATCCACATACCTAATATCGCCAGCTTGCGCACCGGCTTGAGTAGGTGCTGCTGCCACTTCGGCTGCTGTTTGAAACAAACCGGCTGTTTTGTACCCGTAAAAATAACCGGGCGTATAACCTTTTTCAAAAACGGTAACACTTTGGTTTTGCCCATTAAAGTAATAACCACCCAAAATTTTTGCAGTTCCATCGGTATTGGTAGCAGTAACCAAATTGGTAGCTTGGGTAAAAGTGATAGCGGTATTCAGTTTGAACGATTTACTAAATGTTTCAGAATACCCTATGTTAACATCAAAGCCGCTGCTTTTGGTAGCACCAATATTGGCGGTAGGAATGGGTACGGTACCCAAATAAAAGGAGGCGGAAGGCGTAAACAGCAAGCCGTTTACTTTTTTCTCAAAATAATCGGCTGTGATGGTTAGTTTTCCTTTAAAAAAGGTAGCGTCAAAACCAAAATTTCCTTGTAATTGTTTTTCCCAACGTAAGCCATCGTTTGCTGCCGAAGCCACTGTAGAGCCTGCATAAAACACATCGCCAAAATTGTAGCCATTGCTATTAGCGGTAGGGCCGTAGCTAGAACCTCCAGTAACAATGCTTACATATTGAGGATTCACATTTTCGTTACCAATAGAACCGTAACTACCCCTGATTTTCAAGAAGTTGATACTGTTCGATTTGAAAAATTGTTCTTTCGATACTATCCAACCCAATGAACCGGAAAAGAAATTGGCATATTTGTTATTGTTGCCAAATGCATAAGAACCATCTCTGCGGGCCGTAAATGAGGCAAGGTATTTATCTTGGTAATCGTAGTTGAACCGGCTGAAATACGATAAATTACGTCTGAAATATTGGTAAAAATAGCCTCCAAGCGCATTGGTATTGGTAGCAATGTTATTGCCTGTAGCCGCAGTAAAATCGGCAAATTCCCAAGAGTTAAAAGGCACATCTTGGCGAGTTGCCCCCGCTGCATTGCCCGATGTTTTGGCTATGGAAAACCCCACTACACTTTCTACATGGTGTTGGTTGATTTTAAAATTGTAGTTGGCATACGTTTCAGATGTGTAATTGAAATTGCTTGCTTTTTCATGCGCCACACTATTGTGCGTTGATACCACTGTACCATCGGTGTTGATAGTAGTTACCGGAGTGCCATCGGCATTCATGGTATTATTGGTATTCAATGGGCCGTAAAAAATTAATGGTGTAAAGCTTTTGGCGTTGCCATCGTACTTGGTGTAACCAAACCTTGTAGTGAGTTTAAGGTTGTTGGTAACATCGTATTGCAGTTCAAATTTACCATACAATTTGTTGCCTAGATTTTTGTTGTAGGTGTTCTCAAGTTTGGTAAGTGGGTTAAAAATTTCTGAAAGCAGTAAATTGCTAAAGCCATATTTGCCTACTGTATTCGGTACCGTATTGAACTTGGATACGGTAGGGTCGAAGTTGATAGCACTACCCACAATGCTATTAAAGGCGTTTTCTGCAATCCCTTTTGAATTAAGGATAACAGCCGTAGTATTCACAATGAATTTTAATTTTGGAGCAATATCGAAGCTCAGATTAGCCGTAAAGTTGCCTCTGTCGAAGCGCGATTTATCGATACCGCCAACAATACCCCCTTGGTTGAGGTAACCGGCGGATAAAAAATAACTCATTTTATCGCTACCGCCTCTTGCCGATAGGGTATGCGATTGTAAAATGGCATTTTTAAATATTTCGTTTTGCCAATTGGTTCCTACACCCAAAGCCGATAAGTCGGTAAAAATCAGATTGCCGCCGGAGGTTACACTCCCTTCATTCACCATGGCAGCGTATTCGGTAGCGTTCAATACACCAAGCGTATTCAATACTTGTTGTACGCCTACATTGCTACTCATCGAAATTTCGGCTTTCGCACTTTTTTTACCCGATTTTGTGGTTACTACAATGACACCGTTGCCCCCCTTTACACCGTAAATAGCGGTGGTAGCGGCGTCTTTCAACACATTAATCGATTCTATATCGGCTGCATTGATAGCGTTTAAATCAGTAAGTGTTTGGGGAACGCCATCAATGATTACCACGGGGTCGGTACCCGAAAAGGAAGGAATACCTCTAATTAGAACGGTAGGCTTAGCTCCCGGTGAGCCATTTTGAATTACGTTTACACCGGATGCGCGCCCTTGCAAGGCTTCTTCGGTACGTACGGGTTTTAGCTTTTCAATGTCGGCACTTTTTACGGTGGAAATAGCCCCTGAAACTTTGGTAATTTTTTGGGTTCCATATCCCACCACTACCACATCGGTAAGGTTAGTGGCTGCGCTTTCTTCCAATACAAAATTGGCATCGCTATTGGCGGTAAGACGTCGTTCTACGCTTGTCATTCCAATGTAGGATACCAATACTATAGCACCCTTTTCCGGTATTTGTAAGGTGTAATTGCCCGATTGATCAGTAACCGTTGCTTGGGTACTACCCTTAACGGATACGGAGGCATTGGGTAAGGCTTCGCCTGTGGTTTTATTGCGAACCGTGCCTTTTATGCGTATGTTTTGTGCGATAGCTTGGCTTAAGCAGCAGAGTGTAACAACCAAGCTTAGCCAAAAACGGAGTGTACATTTCATGTGCAGAGAATTGTTAGGATTGAAAAATAACAGTCGTTGTTAGTACGACTATAATAAAATGAAGGGTTGTAAGCCTGATTGGCAAGCCCACAATGGCAATCAACTAGTGGTTGGGTGGCGGATGCGTCTTCACAAAAAACGTTCTTGAGTGGCAGTAGCTAGTTAAGGACAATGCCCATTGGTTTTTTTTCATAAAGCAATATTTAGCGCTTGGTAATGCATACAAGGTGTATGTTGAACAATCGTTCGTTTAAAAGTAGCCGTATTTTATTGTGAATAGCCATTTTGCCACTACATCACTACTACACAACCAAAAAATACGGTGCAAATGGAAGTTCATTATAACAATCAGGGAAACCGCTTTGCTAAAGTTAGTTTGGGCGGCATTCCCTGATTTTGGTTTGTGACCGTTACTGTATCAATAGGGGCAAAGTGGTTTTTTGCTGATTGTTTTGTAAAGTGATAGCATAAATGCCCTTTGGTAATTGGCTTATATCAATATCTTGGTAGCTAGTACTACTATTACCTTGCAGTGATACAGTACGCACCACAACCGATGCGGCATTGGTAATGGTAATGATGGTTCCCGCTTGATAAGTATTAGTAAGTGCCAATCTAACCTTTTGCGTTGCCGGATTGGGGAATAGAGACAACGTGTTATTTGTAGCCTGTGCCGCGTTAATGACTATTGTATTACTAATGCTACTATTGCCATTGTAATCATGTTGCATTAAACGGTAATAATTCAATCCAACAAAAGGAAAATGATCGGTGTATTGGTAATTTTTAACGTTGTTTTGACCCATAATTGGTGTCACAAAACCAATAGATTGCCAATTTTTACCATCGTTGCTGCGCTGAATGCTAAAGCCACGGTGATTTACTTCGGAATAGGTATTCCAACTTAAGCTACAGCCTTGGTCGTTTTTTATACCCGTAAAGTTGCCAAGTTGTACAGGCAAGCTACTCACCATTTGTACATCGTCCCAGTAAAACACTTTGTTGCTGCCGGTATTGCCAAAGTCGAAAAATACCGAAGCCATATCGTAGGTATAGTTGGTATTGAGTACCGCCGTGCCGGTAGCTTCGTTTTTAAAATCGAAAACAAGTGTTTCCCAACTATTGGCTTGTGTAGTAATGGCTTCTGTTTCTACAGATTTACCTGTATTGGTATGGTCTTCTATCTTCAAACGTACATGTATACCCGCACTTGGCGCAAATACACGAATGCTCATTTTGGTAGCAGTATTGGTAATGGGTATCGCATTTGCAAAACCTTTGCTAGTGCCTATAGTGGTGCCTGCCCATGTTTCGGCACCTTGTAGTTTGGTCGTCTTTTTTACTTTGTTACCGGCATTAGTAGGGTCGGTAGCGTCCTCGGTTTGGTTGTTGCCAAAATCGGTGGTAGTATAATTAACCAACGCATCATCAAAAGATACAGGTAGGGATATTTGTGCCAAATTATCGCCCGGAACGGGAGTATAACCAAGTTGAATGTCGTCGAAGTAAAAAGTGAAGTTATTACTACCATCGCCCATAGTACCGTTGTCCATGATGAGTACAATTTTTTGATACTCTATTTTCTGGTCAATGTCCTTATAGTCAAAAGTGAGCGTTTCCCATGCATTGGCTTTGGTAGTAGCTTTTTCTTTTTCAATAAAAACAGCTCCATTTGAATTGTTTTCTAGTTTGAACAAAATTTTTGCACCGATTCTTGGAGAAAGTACTTTGATGCTGATTGTGTTCATTCCGGCAAAATTGATCGGCGCAGCCAAAGTGATAAAGCTACCACCCCAAGTTTGGTCTGCATTTTTGATTAATTTACCTACTTTGTTGCTATTGTTTTCTGAAGCTACTAGAGGATTGTTCACCACGCTAGCTGCTCCTCCGTTAAAGTCGGTAAAAGTGTAAGCCGTATTCGCATCTTCAAAATTAATGGGCAGTGAAATGCCGTTGCTTCCACCTGTAGAGGTGGCATAAAAATATAAATTGTCTAGGTATACGGTGCTACCATTGGTGCCCACTATTTTCAACTGTGTAATATTGTTGAGTGCAACCGGTGCAAATTCGTTTAGGGCTATGTCGTAGCTATTCCATCCCGATAGTTTGGGTGTTAGTACAATACTTTTTTCTACAGTACTTGGGGTAGTATTGATTAAAAAAAGTTCGAACGATGTACAGTTAGGAGTCCATAAGTCAAGATGTAAATAATCCGCTTTTGATGCATCTAGTACTGCGGCAAGTTGTACCCCTTGGTAATTTAAGTTGTCGTATTTTTTGGTAGTATTACCGCCAATTGGTACATCGGTTACGCTCGTACTTTGTCCCCAATTCGGAAACCAATCAATGCCGGGTACATTTGTATATGCATCGCTAAACAGAGAAGTAACCTTATTGGCGGCTTTAGTAGGTGTAGGTGCTGCTTCGGAAGGCATCGGAAAGTTAACCACCAAAGTGGCCGTAGCGGTACCTATTCCAAAATTTCCGGCTGCGGCTTGTGTGGCTGTAATAATGCTGGTACCTCCACCGGTTATGGTAATGAGATTGCCCGAAATAGTGGCCACATTGGTATTGCTGCTACTGTAGCTAAAACTACCACTACTATTGCTTTTGGGTGCAGTAATGGTAAAAGGTGCATCGCCAATCAGTTTAGCAGGAAGCAGAAAGGCGGTAATGGTTGGTGTGGAGGCCGATTTCCAAAAATAGAGGTTATCCAAGTATACCACACTGCTACCAAATGGTGTGCCCACCAGTTTCAGTTGTCCAATATTGTTTAGGGCAATGGTATTGAAATTACTTAGTGGAATATCGTAACTGTTCCATCCTGTGTTGCTAGGAGTAAGGGTAACGCTTTTTTCAATGGTGGACGGACTGGTATTGATTAAAAATACATCAAACGCCGTGCAGTTGGTAGTCCAAATGTCTATGTGCAAATAGGCCATGCTAGAGGCATTGATGGCTCCGGAAAATTGTACCCCTTGGTAGTTGAGGTTGTCATATTTTTTTACGGTATTACCAAGAATGGTAACATCCGATACCACTGTAGATTGACCCCAATTGGGAAACCAATCAGTGCCGCTAACATTGGTATAGGCATCCGAAAAGAGCGACACCACATCCAATGCATTACGGCTTGGCGGTGTAGTAGCGTTTGTAGTAGGTTGAGCAAAGCTTTTGCCAAACAATAGTAAGGCGGCAAAGCATAAGAGGTAGTACTGTTTCATATGGGTTTTGTTTTGATGGGTAAGCAGTTGCAATCGTTATTAAGGAAATCAAGTGAAGCGAGTATATAATTTCGGCTACGCGGTAGCCGGTTAAAGGGTGTGAGCCAGAAGCCGGTAACACCAATTAGGCGGCATGGGCGTTGGCACCATTCATCTGAAGCAATTCAGCGGGGCACAGCCCAATTGCTACAAACAAATGGATTGTTCATTAAGAGGGGGCCCAAGGATGGGTGTCTAAATAAAAAGCGCTCCTTGAGTCATGGACAGTTTTAGTTGCGTAAAATGTTTGTTTCATATGCTGGAAGGTATCGTTGGCGGTAATAAAGGCAATTGTGTAGTTGAGCTATCGCAGTGTGAAAGTAATTGGTTGTTGGGCATAAATGCATTTTGGCACTACATCACTACTACACACCCGTAAATTTTGCTTGTCATACTGGGCATTTAGCTACATCTTTACTACTTCAATATTTTCTAACGAAGTAAAAACGAACGATGTATGCTTGCTCGATTCATCAGCACGTTGTTGTGTATTGCAGGTTGTTACGTAGTAGTGGCGCAGTCATACATTGGGCTGCGCGAAACCATTAATTTTCAAAAACACCAATACAATGCCGGTACACAAAACTGGCAAATAAGGCAAGATAGAATGGGGCGTATGTATTTTGCCAATAATGAAGGTGTACTGTCGTTCGATGGTACTTATTGGCAGCTATACCCTTTACCCAATAAAACCATTGTATGGTCGATAGAATTTGGTAAAGACAATTGCTTGTATGCCGGCGGACAAGACGAATTGGGCTATTTTTCGGCCAATAAATCTGGGCAGTTGGTTTACACTTCTTTACGGAATTTACTCCCGGAGTCCGATCAAAAATTTGCCGACATCTGGAATATTGTCAGCTATGGCAATGATATTTTTTTTAGGTCTACTACCAAATTATTTAAATACAGCAACCATGCATTTACCGTTTATCCACCTACTACAGCATGGTTGTTTGTAGGTATGCACCAACAGCAGTTGTTGGCACACGACGAAAAGCGAGGACTTCTGTTGTATAAAAATGGCAGTTGGGAAAGGTTTGTAGACAGAAGTGCCTTGCCCAAAGATTTTTACATTACCTCTATCATTCCTCTCGATGCACAAACAAGTTTGCTTACCACCAAAAGCGGCCTGTACACTTTAGGTAATAACGGTGTTTTACAACCCTTTTTACTCACTTCTAACCATATTAATACAGCTCAATTATTTGCAAGTGCAGTAGCATTAGACGCTGAAAACTTTATTGTTAGCACCTACACCAATGGCATTTATCAAATCAATAGTAAAGGGAGTGTAATTGACCATGTGTCTAAAAATGAGGGGCTTCAAAACAGCAATGTACGCAGTGTATTTACCGACAAAAATAAAAATATATGGCTTGGTCTTGATAATGGAATTGATTTTATTCCATACAACAATGCAGTAAAACACATCAATCCTTCTATATTTAACGATGGAGCAGGTTATGCCATTACCGCTTTCAAACAGCAGCTGTATTTTGCCCTTTCCACTGGCATTTTTACTCTCCCAATTCAATCCAATACCGATATCAGCTATACTCAAAACCTCGTTTCAAGCATTGCCAATGGTCAGTCGTGGCAATTGTCCGTAGTGGGCAATCAATTATTGGCCGGTAGGGAGGAAGGGTTTGCTAAAATTGACAACAACCGGTTAGTGCCAATAGATGCCTCTACCGGATACTGGATTTTTCAGTCTTTTACCCAACCCAACAAGCCGCAATTATTGGCAGCGGGCAATTACTTGGGCGTGCATTTGTTCGAAACCAATGCACAAGGTACTTGGCTGAGCAAAGGGGCAATTCCTCAGCTCAATACATCTGCTCGTTTTTTGGCAATAGATAGTAGCAATACCATATGGGTTTCGCATCCGTATCGGGGGGTATACAGAATTAACGCCCAAAATGCCCAAGTTACGCTATACACACAAACCAACGGATTACCTTCTACACTTAATAACCATGTGTACAAAGTTAAAAACAAGGTAGTTGTAGCCACAGAAAGGGGTATTTACGAATTTCAAAAGTCAACCAATCGGTTTGTTCCCGTTCCTTTTTTCAAAGACATTTTCGGGAATCGAAGTATTCGGTATTTAAAAGAAGATAGTACGGGCAACATATGGTTTGTACAAGATAAAAGTTTGGGTGTGTTGGATGTAAGCGGATCAAAACCAAGCATGATCTATTTGCCGGAGCTCAAAGGGAATATTTTGAGTGGCTTTGAAAATGTATATCCATTAAATAACAACAATGTATTTGTGGGTGGCGAAAAAGGTTTTTACCACATCAACTACAGCAAATACAAACAAAACATGCATTCTTTGGGTATCTACCTTCGTGGAGTAAAAGCGATGGGCAAAACAGATAGCGTACTTTTTGGAGGCTATTTTGCGCAAGCCAACAATGTTTTGGTGCAAACCGCCCAGTATATTCCCGAAATAGACCATGCGTTTAATTCGCTGCATTTTGAGTATGCTTCACCCGTTTTTCAACACCAAATGAATGTGGAATACAGCTATTGCTTAGAAGGTTTTGACAAACAGTGGTCGGTTTGGAGCGATAAAACGGAAAAAGATTACACCAATTTGCCGGCCGGTAAATATATATTTAAAGTAAAAGCCCGTAACAACCTCAACACCGAATCGGAGGTGGCTACTTACACATTAGTGGTGCAGGCGCCTTGGTACCAAACGGTATGGGCTTATTTGTGCTATTTGTTGCTAGGCACTTACTTATTGTACAGTTTGTATAAGTGGCAGGAAAAAAAACACCTCAAAAAGCAGGCCGACGAACTGCTGCTTGCACGGAAAAAGTATGAGGCCGAACAGCAGCAAATTGCTTACAAACACCAATTAGCACTCGAGAAATCAGAAAAAGAAGTCATACAATTGAAATATGAAAAACTAGAAAGCGAAAGCGATTTTAAAACTGCCGAGCTAGCTTCTACCGCTATGAATTTGGTACAAAAAAAAGAGTTTATATTCAAGATTAAAGAAGAGTTACAATTGCTAAGTAAGTCGGGCAAGCAAAACATCGAAACCGGCGAATTGAAAAAAATATTGCGCATACTTTCCGAAGAAGAAAAGCTAAATGAAGAATGGGAACAATTTTCTATTCACTTTAACAAAGTGCATGGTGATTTTTTAAATATTATCAAAGAAAAATATCCCGATTTGAATGCGCATGAATTGAAGCTGTGTGCTTACCTGCGTATGAATTTAACCAGCAAAGAAATAGCACACTTGATGAGTATTTCGGTACGAGGCGTAGAAATTAGTCGTTACAGACTTCGTAAAAAACTAGGCATTGCTACCGAAACCAATTTGTTCCAATTTCTGTTCGATTTACAACGGAATAATCGACCAACGTAGCTGCCGCCAATTCAATTTACGGTTGCGCGTCCATTACTTGTTGTATACTTTTTACAACAATCCGGCACATGGTATCTATTTCTTCATGGCTAATAGTTAAAGGGGGGGCTATGCGCAAGCTTGTATCGTTAAACAAAAACCAGTCGGTAACGGCGCCATTGGCTACACATTGTTTTACAATTGCCTGATTGGTAGCAAAACTATCAAATTCCAGTGCTGCCCATAAACCAATGCTTCGGACTTTTACAATTGCCGAATGTTGTAGCTGTTCCAGCATTCTTTGTTGTTTAGAGGCAATTTGTGCTAAGTGCCCTTCAGCCAGTAAGGCTTGCAATGCAGCCATACCGGCAGCACACGATACCGGATGTCCACCAAAAGTGGTTATGTGACCCAATACAGGATTGTTGGTAAGTGCATCCATAAGCGTTTTGTTTGCTACAAATGCGCCAAGTGGCAAACCGCCGCCAAGGGCTTTTCCCAACAAAAGTATATCGGGTACTATATGATACTGTTCAAAAGCCCACAATGTACCGGTACGGCCAAAGCCCGCTTGAATTTCGTCTAAAATCAATAATGTGCCCGTTTTGGTACATTTTTGGCGCAATCGCATTAGCCAATCGCCCTGCGGTGTTACAATGCCCGATTCTGCTTGTACCGTTTCCACAATTACGCAAGCAGTTTGTGTTGAAATAGCATCAATGAGTTCGTTGCTGTTAAACGGGTAATGGTACACATTGGGCAATAATGGCCTAAAAGCATTTTTAAAATATTCGCCACCCATCACACTGAGTGCACCATGTGTACTACCGTGGTAAGCACGGTGGCATGCAATTATTTGTGTTCTGCCCGTAACTCTTTTGGCCAATTTTAGCGCACCTTCTGTTGCTTCTGTGCCACTATTGGTGAAATATACACAGTCAAGCGTAGTCGGAAGCATTTGTGTAAGCAACTGTGCGTAAGCTACTTGTGGTTGCTGAATGTACTCGCCATACACAATTACGTGCATGTATTGGTGTATTTGATGCTCAATAGCGGCAATTACAGCCGGGTGGCCATGACCAATATTGGCTACGGAAAAGCCCGAAATCATGTCTATAAAAGCTTTCCCTTCTGTATTGTACAAGTAAATACCCTTGGCGCTACTCATTTCTATGCCAATAGGCGCAGGCGAAGTTTGCGCTACATGCCGTAAAAAGAGTTGCCTTGGATTCATAAATAACCAATGTGGGGTTGAAAATGCAGCTGTTTATTTTTGCACTTCGTTGGTAAAATGAAATTGTATATCGGGGTTGTTGGTGATTTCTGTATTCAAAAACCATTCGCTTTGTGCCAAGTAAACCGGGTTGCCATCTTTGTCAGCTGCCGAATTTTGCTGTTTGAAACGCAGAAAATCGTCAAGTTTTTTGCCATCTTTACTAGTTAACCAACAAGCTTTATAAAATGGTAAAGTCCTGAATTCGCAAGCAGCTCCATATTCGTGTAACAAGCGGTATTGAATAACTTCAAATTGCAAATCGCCCACGCAGCCAATAATTTTTTTGTTACCGCCATGTTGGGTAAACAATTGTGCCACACCTTCATCGGTCAACTGACTAATTCCTTTTTCCAATCGTTTGGTCTTCATAGGGTCTTTGTTCACCAATTCCTTGAAAATTTCGGGCGAAAAGGTAGG
>JAIXOS010000122.1 GCA_027486695.1 Chitinophagaceae bacterium
ACCATCATCATCCACAAATACAGCAGGATCTATAAAATCACCCGTACAAATCACACCTTTGGTAGCACGACTTAACAATGGTTTTTGTAAAGCATCCTTAAAAGGTCCTAATGGTGTTTTACCAACGGCAACGCCGATGTATTTTTTATCTGTTGGATAATAGAAATAATATTTTCCATTTTTGTACACACAATCAGGTGCCCATGCATATTGCTTTGCCCATTTAATGTCATTAAGTGAAAACTTACTACCATGATCTGTCCAATCTTTCATGTTAGATGTAGAATAAATATGCCAATCGTTCATGTTAAACCATGTAGCCGTATCGGGATCATGTGAAGGATAGAGATATAACTTGTTATTAAATACCCTTGCCGAAGGATCGGCTGTATACATGTGGGTAATAAACGGATTGCCTTTTGATGTAAAATTGTAAGGATACTTGATAGCCTTTTTTTGTGCCATTGCTATGGTAGGCACCAAAAAAACCATTAATGCAGCTTTCAAGAAATTAGTTTTCATCTTTCTTCTAGTTTAGCAATAAAACCTTAATTGTATATTCACTTTGCAATCGGCACTATCCTTCAAGTAAACCGAACATCCTAAGATTTCTCTTCTTTTGAACTTTTCTTCATCAACTTTATTTCATTCTATTTGCAGTAGCATAAACCCCTACATAGCTACCTACAAATCCACCCGCTTCTTTCGAACTCAAATGTTTTATATCAATTTGCTTTGCCAACAATTCACGTTCCTGTTTATTAAAGCTATAGTACACATCACAGGTTCCTTTATTTACTTCTAAGTAAATACTAATAGCTGCGTTTACATCTCTAGTAGGTATTTCTACCGCTGCAACCGAACTATTGATGCCTTTTATTCTATTCTCTACTAAAAGCACCATCTTACCGTTTTTCATAGTTTTACCTACTACTATGTTGTTGGCTTCATTCTGGATTAAAACCATCCCTGCTAATTCGTCATTTGTTTTTGGTGCAAATGCGAAGGTTGTTTTTGCAGAGAAGGTCATATGCTGTTGCCTGCGACCTAAAAAGGCAGGATTCACTTTGTTGTAAATGCTTTTTTCCAAGGCATTTAAAATCAGTTTACCCCTACTGATGCTGTACCAGTTGTCTTCTGGTGTACGAATCATGTTCCATTCTTGTTGTAGAGTAGTATGGGTAAAATCATCTCTCCAAATGAAGTTTCCAGTAGGTCTTTTTGCAGTTCGGTTTAACCCTGTTGTATTTACAATTAAAGGCATGGCTTTTCCACTATCAAGAATAATAGGTGTATTATTTTTCCAGGTAACAGGTAATAAACAGGTTTCTCTACCGGTATTGTACAAATCATTTCCATAAGGACGTGTGGCTAAAAAAACAGCATACCATTCACCTTGAGGTGTTTGCACTAAATCTGCGTGACCAGTTGATGTAAACTTATCGCTTCTTTTATCGACTAAATCCCTTTGCGTTAATATGGGATTGATGGCGCATGGTTTATAAGCCCCATCAACTTTATCGCTTTCAAAAACCACTTCACTGTGCCCTTCTTCCGTACCACCTTCGGCACACATTAAGTAATATTTATTCTTTACCTTGTAAATATGTGGGCCTTCTAACCAAGTAGGATGTTTCGTAGTATCAATACCACCCTCAGCAATTCTCTTCCCTTTGCCAACAATTTTGTCTGTTTGGGTATCATATTCATACAACCAAATTGCTTTGTACCCTTTATATTTTGAAACAGATGGAGGGCCGCCATTGGTAATGTAGGCTTTACCATTGTCATCAAAATAAATGGAAGGATCAATGCCCCTTACTTCGGGCAATAAAATAGGTTCGCTCCAACCTTTAGACAAATCATTGGTTTTTACTAAAAAATTTTTTATACCATTCACAACCGTACATATCATGTAAAAGGTATTATTGGCTTCGTTATATCGAATGGTAGGTGCAAAAATGCCGTCAGACAATTCTAATCCATTCAATTTTAGTTGTGATGGTCTATCAAGTACATGACCTATTTGCTTCCAACTTACCAAATCTTTGCTATGCCAAATGGGAACACCGGGATAATAACTGAAAGATGAGTTTACCAAATAGTAATCCTCTCCTTTGCGACAAACACTTGGGTCGGGATAAAAGCCCGCAACAACAGGATTAAAATACTGGTTAGCAAGATTAATTTTCTTTTTAAAGCTGTTATCATTACCTCGATATTCAAAGTAATCGAAATAGGCTTTATTGGGTTGGGAATAGCTAAAATGTATATTAAACATTCCCGCCATCACCAATAAAATAACCAGATTTTTCACCCGTGGTTCCATAAATTTCGCTTAGATATTTTTACAATTCTATTAGCACAAAAGTTATTGTATCTCACCAATTCCATATTTTAAATGTTTCTATGCGCACACACATCTACAAAAAGGCCCATCATGCAATAAGCTTATAATGTACCCTTTTTAACCAAAATTTTAATTATTTTAACGACATAGTTGTAAAATCTGAAGGCCCGCTTTTTACCACAACATCATCAAAAAAGCATGTAATTGCTCTATTGCTGGGGTTGCCCATACCAATATATAAGCCCCATTTAATCCTAACGCTTGTAACATCTTGCGCAATTTCTTGATAGCAATATTTGTGGGTTATATTACTTCCATAATAGTATTTAACTTCAACAGAATCTTTTTTTTCAGTTGCATTACCATTAAAATTACCAAACTTACAATGCAAAACATATGTAACCCATTGACCTATAGGAATAGTCGCAACAGATTGCGAGTAACTACCTGCAAAGCTTGGCACGTTATAAGTACTGCTATAAAAAGCTTTCCAGTCGGAATTATTATTTGTACTGCCTGTAGTGGCTGGTGTTGCCCTTAATTGAAAAAAACCATTAGAACCACTTGTTCCAGGTTTTGAAATGGGGCCTATTTGCACAAGGCATGTATTTAAGTTTGCACCAGGGTTTCTACGTGATTGTGTTGTTAGGTTAGCGGGCACATAAACACGTGCTTTTATCCAAACCTCGTTACCTAAATTGGTATTGCTAGCAATATTGGAAGGGCTTCCTTTATATGCATAAATTAACCGATTAACAGAATTTACCAAACTTACTTCAGCCCTGCAGGCAGAATCAGGTATTACGCATTTTAAAACTTTGTTTGTGCCGCCTGATGGATCGTTAGTTACTACAATAGATGAATTATCAGTGGTGCCAGTAATTTCGGTTCCTGAACTGTTCAGTTTTGTCGCTTTCTCCAAAATAAGCCCAAATAGAGGGTCACTGTCATCAAAAGCCCATTTTTTCTCAAACGCATTTGGGGTTATGGTAGAAATAGCGGTTGATTGTACGGCAACCTGATTTTGCGGTGTAGTAATTAATTCATCATTCGGTTTTGTACAGGCAGCAAGTAATAATACGGCACTTACTGCGATTGAAATTTTGTTGTTCATAAGTGGCAATTTTTATGTTTGTTAATAAAAAAACGTTATAAAAAATCTACTTCATCATCATTTGCACATCTTTTTTTCTTTCTATAGGTATCACTACCAATTCTTCTAATTTTCCATTCACCCATTTACCCTCTACCGTCGTGTTAA
>JAIXOS010000169.1 GCA_027486695.1 Chitinophagaceae bacterium
TGTTTTTTGAATTTTATTTTTACTCTATAAAATATTATTATGATGAATAATCAGCAAAGAGCCAAACTCGATACCTGCAATCGAGTAAAAGAGTTTAACAGCAGGTACGCCACACAATTAGCCACTATTACAGAGTATGCAATTGAACAAACTGCATTTAACAATGCACATACGGCTATATTAAATGCAGTACAAATACAAGCTATGCCATCGGGTTCTAGTACCGATACCGTGCAACAAGCCAAAGAAACCATGACGGCTACTACTTTAAAGTATGCTATTCGGGCTATGGTAAAAGCCCGACAATTGAAAAATAAATTACTTGCCGATTCGCTCGACTATTCTTCTACCTATATAGCCAAAGCCCCTAAAACATTGGCGGTGCAACGTGCCAAAAACATACGCGATATACTTAACAGCAACTTGGCCTTGTTAACCAACGTAACTGCTGCCAACATAACCGAAATTACCAATTCAATTAACAATTACGATTCACTAAAAGATAAGCCTACCATTGAATTGCAACGCAAAGCAGCAACAGGTACTAACCCGCTGCCTGTAGCATTTGCCACAGCATTTGATGCCATAGAAAACATGCACTATTTAGTCAATAGTTATTTTGCAGGCACTAATCAATCTATTTTAGATGAAATGACTTTAGCCAAACAAATTGTTAGTACAGGCATTCGGTATACAGGCGTAAAAGGATCTGTAACCCTCAATGGCAGCAACGTTGCTAATGCCACAATTACCTTACCTTCTGTTGAAAAATTGGCATTAACCGATGCTAATGGCTATTTTAGCATTAGTAGTTTAAAAGCCGGCACTTATGAAATAGTAGCCAAATTGCCCTCCGGGCAAGAATTGAGCAAAATTGCTCAAGTATCGCGAGGTAATTTTGAAGCCATTTATTTTGATTTTAAATAGGCATAGTTTATTTTATTTATATAAACAACAATCTTTTTCCGACTGTTTTTAAAAAGCCCATTGCATGAATAGCAGTGGGCTTTTTGTTATTGTTGTTGTTGCCCTATTTCAAGGCTGTCAAACTGATTATTAGTTTCTTGCGTATAGGTACATTTTTATGGCTTAAAGCAACAGAATAGGTAAAGATTATTGCCCAAGGTTATTAAAAAAACAAAACATTGTAAGCTAACAAGCAGCGTTGCAAAATTGGTGGAAATACCAAAAGGTAAACAGCGAGATTTTTTATTTATAGGATAAGCATCCTTGTATGCTGTTAGCTTGCTCAAGCACAAAAACCAACATCCTACTGTACTACTAGCCTATTTTACAGTGTAAAACACCTTTTCTACAATGCAAGATGCATTTCCTACAATGTAACATGCTTTTCTCACAGTGTAATATGCATTTCCTACAATGTAACATGTATTTCCCGCTGTATAAATAGCAATCATTTTAAACACATAGGTGTTATTTTAACAACAATAAAGCATTCCTACTATGCAACAATCATTTCCTACGCTACAATGAGGAATATTGCCACTGTATAAGGCATAACGCAATCAGAAAAATGTCTTTCTTTATTGATTAAAACAATATCCACTTATTTTTTGCATCTCCCTGTTTTTTAAGCACCATCATTGAACATCAAAAAATTATGGCAAACAAAAGTAACATGCCGTATTAATAGCAACAGGTTAGTTTTGCTTTTCAATGTAGACTGACCTAAAAAGAGCAGTTTTTTCATTGCCTTGTATGGTACACAGAGCAAGAGTTGTGCGGAAAAATTCCATAGCAATCAACACGTTGCTATTTTGAAATTATGCCTACAACAGGGTTGTTTTTTTACTCTCCCAAAACATGGATACCAACAAAAATGGCCACCGATACGGAGGCCATTAACAGCATGTAGAGATGCGGAAAAAGTACATCCCTAAAAATCATTTGATAACATTGGTATACACACCATCTATGCACTAACGAATAGTACATAGATGGTATAGCAATAAATAAAGGTATTGGGTTAACAATTGCACGTTATAACGTTGTTTACAAGCGAATAGCTTCTATTTTTTGTATCACCACAGGCCCTACCAAGCCGGCGGGATGCAATGGTGTATCTTTTCGATTATAATACCAAATAGAAAACGCTTTTCTTTTTGAAGGGCGTGGTTGTTGTTTTATAAACCAATCGGGGTAAGCTTTCATAGCATGACCTTTATCGCCCCTATCGTTGCCCCATTCAAAATCGGCAGGTATTTGTTCCTCGCCTATTAATCTATTGGCCCAATTATTGGTCACTGCCAAGCTGATGTTGTTAACGCCCAATGTAATGTATGAGGTAATATCAATTTGATAAGGTGCATACCATAAAGTGGCTATTTTTTGCTGATTGATGCTTACTTCTACTAGGTCATTTAAAGTGCCAAGATTCAGTATCCATCGTTCGCCATTCTTTAAATCGGTTGGGCTTACAGTAAAACGATTGTTATAAGTAGCCGTACCCGAAAAGTATTTTACCTGCGGAAGCGGGTGTTTACTAAAATCTATCAGCGATTCCATTTTTAAAGTAAAAGGGGTATCTAATTTGGGGTTAAAAGCCACGTTCCAAGCTTGGGTTATTGGCTTATTGGTAGGTAAGGTAGTTTGTAAGGATTGTTTTTTTCCGGATGCATAGTTGAGTATTCCGGTAGCCGCCGTATCTGTAAACAAAAGGGGTAAACCTGCTTTATTGATGCCAATTTGCCAAGCACCTTGCGTGTTTTCGAGCGAAGTAGCGTGATCGTTGGCCGTTGGTTTTTTTCTAAAAACAACAAACAAGGTTTGCAATTTCCGCAAGCTCAGCCATACATGTGTACGATTATTTTTTTCTTCCCAAATAGGGGCATTTACCATGCTGCCGTTTTCTGCTTGCCAAAGCTCCGGTTGCATACCCTGAACTGCAAACGATAGGGTAAATTGTTGTGGTTTATCGGTTGGGTTTACAACAAAAAACAAATGCGCATTGCCAAGTTGGCGGTGTACTATTTTGGGAGTAAAACCATTCGCATTATTATTTGCGGCAGTAGTTGTTTGTATAGGTTTTTCTAACTGATAATCGGGCGATAATGATACATTGGGTGGAAGATTTTCTTTTAATGTTTTGATTGTATTAAAAATATATCCTTTACCAAATGGCTGAAAGGGTTTGTTGCCCCACACTTCTTGAGCAAGTTGTTTCAACACGGTATCGCAAATAGGAAAACGATATAAGCTGGGTGATGTAGTTGGTTTTGCTGAAACTACCATAGCACCTGCTTCAACCAAACGCTTAATTTGTTCTGCCACTTCCGGTAACATTTCGCCATTACCGGTTACTACAACATATTTATAACTTCTTCCCGAGGCAA
>JAIXOS010000361.1 GCA_027486695.1 Chitinophagaceae bacterium
TCAACAACAAAAAAATTAATTTTTTTGGTGATTTTTTACATTTTTTTCAAAAAAATAAAAGTTAAATCACAATAGGTTTAGTGATATGGTCAATATAGAGGCGAATGGTTGAGGCTTTATTTCTTTTTTTCTTCAAAATGTTTCTTTTTCATACTTTAAATCTTTTTTTGATAAAATATGAAAATGACTTTTTAGCCAAAAAATTATTATGAATCTAACAAAAGAACCATTGTTTGGATTAGGATATACATTTGCTTTTATGCTTTCAGTATTAGCAATTTCGGCAGTATTAGCAATTACACGACCCGTAATTAAACCTCTAGCAATAGAAACTTTAGTAGCAGGTGCTGCACCACAAAGTGATTTTCCAATTACTGTTAAAGAACCAACTTTAAAGGTATTAGCAACATTTACTGTAATGCTTGAAGAATCGGCATTAGCGGAAGTAACAGTAAATCCAACAGGAAGTGTCCAAGAATATCTAGTTACATTTGTAGTATTTGCTGTGTAAGTTACACCGGTTGCACCGGCAGCAACTGTCCTTGGACCACCAACTGTTGCAGCTACAGCAGGTTTGTTTAATTTAACAGTTAATGAAGCAGCAGCACTTTGACCACAAGCTCTTTGTGATCTAACTTGAATTGGAGTTGCAGTTACAAACTCGTCATCAAAGGTTAATGAAGCAGTATTTGCTGATTGACTATTTAAAGTTACACCAGTAGGAAGCGTCCATACATAACCGCTAGCAGTAGCTACATTAGCAGCAGTAGCGTTAACTGGGGAATTGTTTAAAATAGCCGCACAAATATCAGTAGTGTTTAAAGTGATATTAGCAGGTTTGGCCGGTAACGTTTTAGCAACAACTAAACGGCTTGCAGCTGAACTTCCACAACCAGCAGTAGCTTGTACTTGAATAGCTGATTTGGAAACAAACTCTTTATCAAATACTATAAAGGCACTTGTACCCCCATCATTAAAATCAGTAACAGATGCGCCAATTGGAACTGTCCAAGTGTAAGAAGTAGCACCATTTACAGCAGCAATTGAATATGTAAGTTTGGATAATGTGCCAGTAAATCCACAAACTTCTGTTGGGCCATTTATTTGGCCAGGCTTTTTAGGTAATGTACGTTTTACTGCTAGAGTTTTTATTACTTGGGTACAACCTGATGATACAATAACTCGTACAGGAGATGCAATTGCATTGTTGAAACGAATATGTGCAGATGTACCGTTGTTAGTTACAACCGTACCAGAATCGGTTGACCAAATGTAAGAAGCAGCACCTGCAACAGCCGGAATGCTATAGGTTGTAGCAGCCGTTGTAAATTCGCAGAGATTAGTTGCACCCGTAATAGCTACAGGAGCTACTAATTTGGTTTTTGTTAAGCCTATATTGGAAGTAGCTGTATTACCACAATGGTTGACACCTGCTACTGTTATGGTACCGTTTAAAAATTTAGAACCAAAAGCAACTGTTAAGCTACGCGTACCTTGACCAGATACAATTGTAACACCTATTGGAACTGACCAATTATACGATACTGCACCTAACATACTGTCTACCGTGTAAACTTGATTTCCCGAGCAACCAATAATATTTGTAACGCCGCGAATTGGTGTGCCCATTATTGTACAATCATAAGTGAATCCAGCCTTGGTTGCAGTTTCCTCCCCCGTAGATACGCTTACATTGCCGCTTGATCCAGTTCCTACAACAGCTACAATAGTTGTGTCGTTAATTATCGTAAAACTTGAAGCTGTGCTTGCTCCAAAACTTACGGCTGTAGCTCCTGTAAATTTTGCTCCTATTATTGTTACAGTTGAGCCATAAGCAGCATTGGAAGGTTCAAATGATTTAATATTTAAAGTTGTAGATGACACGGTGGAAATGTTAATATTGTAACTACTGCTTCCGTAAGTATTAGTAGCAGTAACTAAATAATTTGTAGGTGATGTAGTTACCAAGGGTGTGCCGTATATTGTACCGGTAGAAGCATCGAAATTTAAACCTAATGGTAAAGCAGGGCTGATCCTATACCCTGCCGAATAACTAATTTTACGGATTTTATTGTTGCCTTTATCAGCAACATAAATATTACCGGCTTTATCCATAGCAATTCCCGATATTTCTCTAAATCTTGCTTCATCGGCTGTACCATCTGTACTGCCCGTTATAAAATTTATTCCTCCAATTGTTTCCATTGTATTGTATCCTATCAAAGTGGTAACTTCTCCTTCAGCATCTATTTTTCTTATTTTATTTACATTTTCGCCTACTATTAAATTTCCTGTTGCATCAATGGCTATGCTGTTAGGCATAGCAAAACTCGCATTAGTTCCTTTACCATCCCAACCAGCAAAATAATTTGTATCTGTATGACCAGCTATAATAGTAACTGTACCCGATTGTGTTACTTTGAGTATTTTACCTTCAAAAAAACCCATATCCACGACATACATATTACCCTTACTATCCAATGCTATATTATAAGGAAATTTAAAATATTTTTCATTTGTTGAATTTTCTGCCAATGTGTTAATTGAACCCGAAGGACTTATCTTCCTAATTCTATAAGGGGGGGTTTGGTCAGTTACAAACAAATTTCCAGCTGAGTCAATTGCAATTCCTGATGCCCATATTGGAGTAAAAAAATTCGACAAACTACTTTCATAAAAAGTACTTACAACACCTAAGGGATTAATTTTACGGATTGATTGATTCCCATTATCATATACGTAAACATTTCCATAATTATCTACAGCTAACCCACCAATAATAGCTGAAAAACTAGCTATTGCCCCTATTCCGTTTGTAGTACCTCGAACCCCACTTCCTGCAAGCGTACTTACAATACCGTTGGGGCTTATCAAGCGTATTTTATAGTTGCCAGCA
>JAIXOS010000294.1 GCA_027486695.1 Chitinophagaceae bacterium
GCAGCCTATACCCCTTATGCCACAGCACCTGCAAAAGCAGGCGATATGAAAATAAAAGACGTAGATGGAAATGGGGTAATAGACTTGAATGACATGACCAAGATTGGTAATGCATTGCCCAAATTTACAATGGGGTTTACAAACCGTTTTCGATATAAAACCTTTGATATAGGTTTTACCATTCAAGCTGTAGTTGGGGGCGATATAATAAATGGTACCATAAGAAATGCTTGGGGAACAGCAGGTTCTAATTTGGAACATGATTTTTACAATAACATTTATACAAAAGCAGACTCTTTGGCTAATGTAAAATATCCTAGCCCTGCATCTGTTGCTCCATATACTTTCGCAAATTCCTTAACAAGCTTGGCTTTGCAACCTGCTAGTTTCGTACGATTGCGCAATTTAACAATAGGCTATAATATGCCTTCGCATCTGCTAAGGCGAATAAAGCTTTTGTCTTTACGGTGTTATTTGTCTGGTCAAAATCTATTTACAGTTACTAAGTATCCTGGCTATAACCCGGAGGTAAGTTTAACGAATAAGTCTATCACTACTCCTGGAATTGATCAGGGAGTGTATCCACAGGTAAAAAATTATGTCGCAGGAATTAGTATCGGCTTTTAACAAATTATAATATGCAAAAATATTTTTCATTAATCAGGGGCGTAGGATTTTCTGTTATAATGTTTTGCACATCTGCCTGTAGCAAGTCCTTTGTTACAAATGTTGCATCCCCGTCGCAGATATTAGAAAGTGGCTATTTTGCCAACAAAGATAATTTCAAAGCTGCTTTAACTGGTATTTATGGCACGCTTAGATTACGTTACAATAATTTTTGGAAAATGGCTGAAGTTCCATCTGATAATACTTTGGCTGCCGGATCCGTTACAGCGGATACGGGTCCTTTAGATCAATTTTCTTGGACTTCTACCGATAGAAATATTTTAAGCGAATGGCAAGGTGAATATCAAACCATTGCACACTGCAACAATTTTTTTTTTTTTTTTCAAGATTTTAATCTTGGGGATTCTACGTTGAAAAAACAATGGATAGGTGAAGCAAAGTGGATAAGAGCATTGGCATATTTCAATTTAGTTAGGTTTTTTGGTAATGTACCTTTGGTTGTTACAAAAATTAAGACGGATGCTGAAGCATATGCATACAAAAGAGATTCAGTTAGTAAAATATATGACCAAATTATAAAGGATTTAATTGCTGCTGAAGAATGCCTTCCTATTAATTATACAATTTCTAGCGATGTAGGTAGAGTAACAAGTGGAGCGGCTAAAGCATTATTAGGAAAAGTATACCTTACCCAAAATAGATGGGATGATGCGGCAAATAAATTGAGTGAACTTATTAACTTAAATACCTATTCGCTTGTCCCCACATTTGGTGATGTGTTTAGTACAACAAATGAGGCAAATGCTGAAATCATATTCTCAGTACAATATTCAAGAGGAACTGCAAAGGAAGGCAGTGCTTTCACTCAATCCTTTTTACCAACTACCTTACCTTTCCTTATTACCTTAGCCCCTCGAGGGTCTAACCAAGGAACAAAAAATCTTTTTGATGCCTTTGAAACCAATGATGCAAGAAAAGCTACTTGCATTCAGCGATATGGGTCTTATTACACCCGGAAATTCATGGATAACCCGCCTTCAGTTAACGAAGGAGAAAACAATTGGATTGTATTACGACATGCTGATGTGTTGTTAATGTATGCTGAAGCACTTGAGGAACAAGGTACAGCTGCAAGCATTTCGCAATCAATAGATATTGTCAACAATCAAATTCGTAAACGTGCAGGGCTAGCACCAATTTCCAAAAGTTTATCTCAAGCCAACCTACGTTTGGCAATTGAAAAGGAACGAAGGTTAGAGCTCTGCTTTGAGGGGCATCGCTGGTTCGATTTAATACGCACCAATAGAATGGAATCAGTGATGAAAGCTCAATTTTTTGCCGACAACCTTCCGTATACCGTAATACCCGAAAGAGCATTATTTCCAATACCCTTTAGAGAACTTACTATCAACCCGAAACTTGAACAAAATCCAGGCTACAACTAATTGCTAAAATAATTATTATGAAAAGAAATTTTTTTTCCTTTTTGGCTACTTTCCTCCTGTTATCGGTTGCTTTTGCAAATACCATTGACATTACTACACTCGGGGCAAAAGGGGATGGTAAAACCTTGAATACACTAATTATTCAAAAGGCAATAAACGATATCAGTAAAGTAGGCGGAACGGTTTTTGTGCCTACGGGCAATTTTGTTACAGGAACACTTTACCTAAAAAGTAATGTTACCCTTTTTTTGGAAAAAGGTGCAACACTTTTGGGTAGTATTGATAGTGTAGATTACCCAATGAATAGTCCCACTACCATTCGTTGTGTAAGCACACACAGCAATAATGGACGCCCTCGACGCAATTTTTCGCTGATTTATGCAGACAATCAAGAAAATATTTCAATTGCAGGTGAGGGAACTATTGATGGCAGAGGAAACAATAAATACTGGCAAAGAGGTGACAATGGCGCTAACAGACCCAAGCTAATTTTCATAATTGCATGTAAAAATGTAGTTGTTAAAGATGTTCTTCTTACCAATTCTTGCTTTTGGATGCAGGATTATTTGGGTTGTGATGGGGTTAAATTGTTAGGATTGAGAGTCATTAGCCACGCCAATTATAACAATGATGGAATAGATGTAGATAGCAAGAATGTAATCATCAGTAATTGTTATATAGATAGTGATGATGATGCCATTTGTTTAAAAAGCTATTTGGCAGATAAGCCCTGTGAAAATGTGGTA
>JAIXOS010000278.1 GCA_027486695.1 Chitinophagaceae bacterium
ATTTTTGGATACAGCAAATTTTAGTAATATTTAGAGAAAAGAGGGGCAGAAATACTACTGTTAATGCCCATACATTATACAAGAACAGCATAGGACGCCCTATGCTGTTCTTGTATAATCTCCTTTTGTGCCAAGGAGTGATATTGTTGGTATTGTTTGGCTCAATTGTCCCGCCACAGCATTCGTAGCCAATTGTACGTAAGCCGTGTTTGGGTGCTTATTTTATATAATCATTTATTGAAGCTCAAAAATCGGGAAAATAGTGCAAAAAAACGTATGTGGTAAAGAAAATGAATTGCTTTTTTTGCATAAGTATTTCCCTGTCCACTATCGGTCCACGTTCAGTCTGTTTTCCCATCTATTCCTTATCCGTTAATCAACAGCCTTAAGTGCCTTGTGGGTGCAGCCGGCTACCTAATAGCCGTTCTGCCAACAGTATCGTACCAATACCAAGCGTATAAGCTACCATATCGGTCCAAGTAAAATACGTGCCAATAATTACCCTTGCCCATCTGTATTGTTGCAAGTGCAGCAGTTCCACGAGTTGGAAGTATTGTAGCATTTCAATCAAGTACGAAAAAAGCAAACAAGCTATTGCTACATGTGTTACCGGCCATGAAAAAAAAGACCGCACACAACAATAGAGGAGTATCACTACCAAATAATCGCCCACATAAGGCCTCACAAATTGGTCGTGTACAAACAGGGCAATCAGCACTTCTATTGCAAAAAGTACGATGGAAGCAATAAAGTAAAAACGTCGGTGGCGGGGCATCATGACAGGTTAGTTGTAAGCATTTGGTGCAAGCAAGCGGCTCGCCAATAGGGTAGCAGGCAGCTATTCAGCAGCTGTGGGCTCGTTGTTGTTGGGCGTTTTAGGACGTACAATGAACCACAGCAATACGGCAGAGGCAAGTGTGAGAACAGCAAGCGACTTTTCCAAAAGGGTGTTGGCAAAAAGGTTGCCCACTGTATTCAGTACAAACAAAATCAAAAACACCCACAAAAAGCGATGCACGATTTTGGGTTTTAGCCATGCCGGCAAGTATGCACCTTTCATGAGCAAAAGAAACACAAGCAAAAGGTTGATGCTAATGGAACAGCACTCCATTACATACATGGCTGCATCGTTTTGTAGCTGTCCGCCCCAAACAATGCTGTAAGGAATGGCTTTGGCCACCACCAATAGGTGAAAAACGATTACAGGAAAGAGTATGGCCAATAAAATGCGAATAGCAGTACGGTAGTGCATAAAATAATGGTATAACGTGTTGTTGCAGCAGTGCTGCTTTTGCAACGTGGTAGTTTTGATAGCCGTTTGCAATAGCAGCAATACCTCTACGGGCATCGATAATCGAAGGTAATAGAAACCAATTGGATGTGTAAGGGTGATTTGCTTTCACAGAGTGATTAGTGGTATAGTTGCCTTTACAAGTAACTGATAAGCATGTTTTTTACGCTTTTTACAAAATAAAATAGCCCAAACGGATTGTTTGGGCCATTAGCGCTACCTGATTATTGTAGAAATAGGTTACTCATTTTTGGGTGCCTCATTTGTAGCAGCATTGTCCGTAGTTGCAGTAATAGTTTCGGTAGATGACTCTATTTGCGGTTGCTCATTTACCACATAGGCTTCTGTTTCCTCTTTGCTTTTGCCCAAAAAGAATCGCTTAACCGCGTACCAAGCACCAACTAAACCGGCTATGATGAGTTTCCAAAACTTAGCTAACAATACCCAAAATCCTACTTTGGCCAACACTTTACCGGCAACTAAACCACCAATCGTGTATACGGCAATTTTATCTGTACTAGCATTAAAGTTGTCATAGGTATTGTCTTCGGTAAATGATGCCATGTTCAGCACTTGATCAATATCGGCTTTTACAATGGATAAGTCTTTCATATTCGCAATAGCATTAAGGGATAGAACCCCTTTTCTACCTAATATTCTAACATCGTAGTTTAGGGTATTACCATCTAGTGCTTCGCCAAATTTGATTTCTTTAGCCCAATGCAATACTTTTCTTTTAGCATCGTAAAAAGGTGTAGAAGCCCAACCAACAATATGAATAGATTCGTAGCCATTTTTGATTCTTTCTTCATTGGCTTCTTTTTCATCTTTTTGCATTTCCTTCATCAAATCATCGTATTTCAGGTCTTTTGCATCATCATCTTTTACATAGCCCATATCTTCATAACTTACCACAAATGCATAAGTACTGTCGCTAACAAATGGGGTAGCTTTTTCAGGAAAAATGATCCCTAATATATCGTCACGCTTAGGATTGCCCCATAAATCTGTCAATACATATTTACTTTGAGCAGCGTTCAAAAATTTAAAGCCTTTGGGTACATTTAGCTGTGCAAACCCCCCTTCGAGTTTTACGAGGCCTGTTTCGTATTTCATGGCTTTATTAACTGAGTCCATCAGTTTAAGCGCCTGAACAGCCTTGTCAACGGCTATTTGACTAGAGTCTTTGTCTTTACCTGCAAAAGAAGTTACATTGAAAAGTACTATGGCTAAGAGTACCAAAGAAAGTTGACGCATGTAGTATAGTTTTGATTGATAAATAAAAATATCAATCAAATGTTAATTTCCCAAAAAATAGTAGAATATTTTTTATTAATGAATTCATTCGGTTAGTAATGAAATGCATTTGCTAGTGTTTTTTTCAATCATAGTGATGTTGTGCAAGAATTAGTGTATGGTATAACTACCTTTACGAACAACAAACGATGTATAGAGTTGGCTACAGTAAGCGTTATGATTTGCTTTCAATTATTGGTATAACTACCTTTACGAACAACCGTCATTCATCACCACCGCTTCACCTAGATGTTGTGATTTGCTTTCAATTATTGGTATA
>JAIXOS010000052.1 GCA_027486695.1 Chitinophagaceae bacterium
AAGCGCGCATCAAAACTAGTATTGATGTTCCACTTTTTCCATACCGGTGCTGTGGAATTGCTGACAGATTTATAAGTAGCAGCACCTAACATTTCCTGGGCATCCATAGCGGCACCGCCCAATGTATACGTTGGCAATAATGATGCTCCGGCACTTAGTGCCCAATGCCTACCCGATATAGCCAATACTTGTATACCTACCGGAATAGACAGTTGGTATACACGATTGTTATCGGTAATGGTATCGCTTTGTTGATGTTGCAATAACGATGCTTGAGCTTGGTTCATCATAACATCGGACGTATTTCCCCCATCAGCATGCTGAACATTCAGCTGAATACCGGTTTTCAAACTTAATATTCTATTTATTTTATACTGAATACCAAGACCAATTTCGGTACCCAACATGGCTTTGTGCTTGGCAGCAGCCGTGGCAGAACCATTGGCTGCCACCCCATTTTTAGGCGCTATTGCATTTTCAGAAGGCATTTCATCGTCCATTAATCGAAAACCAATTGAAGGAGCGGCATGAATTTCGTATTGCCATTTATCCGAAACAGTGGATATTGGCGCTTCGGACAATTCCCAATTACCAACCAATTGCTTATTATTTAGGTAGCCCTTCACATCCATAGCAGCAACCGATTTTTCTTGCCCGTCTTTGGCCAATAGTTCATCCGCAACAATAGGGGTAAATGTACTATCTGTGTCCCAATCAAGCATATCTGCTGCCATTTGCGCTCCATATGTGGCGGGCAATGACCAAACTGTATTGGGTGCTACCCATGATGCATATGGCGCTTTGTTTACTGCCATTGTGCTTTTTCTTGGTGCTATCAAATGTTGTTTTACTTTCTCAGCTTCGGCATTAGCCGTTCTCGGTTGGAAAACCTTTTCCGCAACAGAATACAGAGGTGTTTGAAGTGGAACGCACAGCCAATACGTGGACAACACAGTTAAAAACAGCAGCCATATTGAACATATCCACAAGGCCGGCCACGATTTTTTTACCGGTAATTGCTGCTGCACTTTTGCCCACACCCTATCCGACGGATACATGGTATGCGCATCAGCCATTTCGGCAATAAACTGTTCAAAATCGTCTTTGTGCTCACTCATAATCAACGCCTGCGGGCTATTGTTTGTGTACAACGGGTAATAAAGCAACCTGCCACGTGGCATCTTGTTGCGGGTATTGAATAATTTTTTTCTGTATTAATAAGTTTAACAATGCCGACTTAGCTCTTGCATATTGGCTGCGGCTAGTACTTTCTCCAATATCTAGCAATTCGGCAATTTCTTTGTGGTTGTAACCTTCCACAGCATATAAATTTAACACCGTTCTAAAACCTACCGGCAACAAACGTATACAAGCTACAACTTGCTTGGCTTGCAGTATAGAGGCAATTGATTCTTCGTGCAATTGCAAATCAAATGCTTCGGATATATCGGCATGATCGGCAAACTTCTTATTCCGCTTCAACACGTTAATACAAGTATGTACCATAATTCTACGTATCCATCCCTCAAAAGCGCCTTTGTTTTGAAAGGTGTGCATTTTAGAAAACACTTTTACAAATGCTTCTTGAAGCATATCTTCTGCATCTTCTCGGTTTTGCGCATACCTATAACAGAGTGCTAGCATTTTGGGACTATACCGATTGTACAATTCCCGTTGCGCCAACATATCGTTGTAAAGGCATCCTTGTATAAGTTCTTGTTCGGTCATAACACAATTGTTGTTAATCAACCACAATATAAGACCATTTTTACCACATTTTGCTGCATGGGCTATCTATACCACGCTAAAAAAGCACCCAACGATGTATACAAAACTGCGTTTTACTACATTTGCAGATATGAATCCTACTTTAATTTATTGTTACGATGCCTATTGTGGATGGTGCTATGGTTTTAGCAAAGTAATAACGCATATAGATACTTTGTACAGCAAGCATATGGCAATAGAAGTGCTGAGTGGTGGCATGATACTGCCTGCATCGCCAATACATATAAGTGCTACCGCTGCCTATATTCAAAAAGCGTACCCCCAAGTAGAAAAAACAACCGGTGTTACTTTTGGCCCCGATTTTTTATGGCACATCAACAACCCGGAAGAAAGTGATTGGTTTCCCAATAGCGAAAAACCGGCTATAGCAATGTGTATTTTTAAAGATTGGTATCCGGAAAAGCAAGTTGCTTTTGCAGCAGATTTGCAATATGCACTGCATTTTGAAGGGCGCGATTTAACCGACAATGCCGCCTATTTACACCTTATTTCTAAATACAATTTGAACGAAACCGATTTTTTTGAAAAGCTTGCAAGCGATGCCTATAAACAAAAAGCCCGTTACGAATTTCAACTGTGCAAGCAATTACAAGTTACTGGTTTCCCATGCCTGCTTTTACAAACAAGCGAACAAAAAATTTTTCTAATTGCCAACGGCTATACACCTGTTGAGGAAGTAGTTAAGCGCATCAATGCCACATTATTATCGCTTACTTCGCCCAATTAAGAGCCTGTTTAAATTTTGTTTATTGGAATGGCTATAGCTTATTTTTGAGCGAAACGAGGCCATTTTTGCAGTCGAAATCGGGCATTTTTGGCGAAAAAATGAACGAAGTTGCAGCCAAAAAGAAGCATAGCAAACCATTGTAGTAAATTTTAAACAGGCTCTAACTCCTTTGGGATGATTTCGTTAAGAAATTGTCAAAAGAAGGTTGCCTGCACTTGCCTATTAAACGTAGTTGTTTTTATACAGTCTGTACTGTATAAAACACTTAATTATGAAAAAAATGATTGCAAGCGCTGCATTGTTAGTAGCCGTGTTAATTGCCGGTAATGTTGCAGCACAAGACAGCACGTTCAAAAAATGGAAAAAACACCCCGGTAAAGAACACCAAGGTGGTCATCAAGGTGGCGGCGGTCAGGCGATAAAGCATATGCAAGAACGCCTGAAACTTACCGACGAACAAACCAAACAAATTACCGAAATTAACCAAACCGCCATGAGCAAATTAAAAGAGGCTCATAAAGACGGCGAAAAACCGGATGTACAAACCCGACGCAACATTAACACCGAACGAGATGCGGCCATCAAAAAAGTGCTTACCGCCGATCAACTACCGGAATATGAAAAACTAAAAGCCGAAAGAAAAGAAATGGCTAAAAAAGGAATGCACGACAAAAAAGAACCTAAGAAAGACGAGGTTGAGTAGCATATGCTTGTCACACCTAATTCCTGCATCAAGCATTCCAAACTTTGAGTAGCAAGCTGTTTTATTCACCTTACCTATTGAACACCTACTCAAAGTTTGCTTCAATAAAATGAGCAGCCCGTTGCACATGCATCCAAACTGACGCTGCTACAAACAATTTACCCTCTGTAGCAATACCCCATTTCATAAATATTGCCAACACTTTTTTACCCTTTACTTTTTTAACCTTATTTTGCAGCCTCTATAAAATGAAACGATATTAAAAAAGTATGGAATACAGTAAATTAATTGCCGTTACTGGCTTGAGTGGCTTATTTGAATTGGTTGGAAGCAAAACCGATGGCGCAATTGTTAGAGGTTTAGAAGACAAAAACACCAAATTTGTGAGTAGCAGAGTACATCATTTTTCGCACTTGGAGAGTATTGAAGTATATACAATCCGCGAAAATGTAAACTTGGTAGATGTATTTAAAGCAATGGAAGCTAGTAGCGAACCCTTACCGGCAGAAAAGGACGCAAAAGCCATCAAAACCTACTTTGAAAAAGTGTATCCCGATATGGACTTTGAGCGTGTATATGCTAGTGATATGAAAAAAATGGTAAAATGGTTTGCACTTTTGAAAAACAACCAGGTTCCTTTTGTACTTACCGAAACTGCTGAGGAAACTACCGTTGAAGAAAATAATTAATTAGCATTCGCTTTATTGATGCACCACAACAAAGGCAATCTCAAAAATGAATTGAGGCTGCCTTTGTTGTTTTTTGTGAAACTAAGTGCATCCACCATTGCTTGCAATGGAAATATTGAAAAGGCTCACTTCTTTAACCATCATTTACCCCACAAGACTAGTACTTCTCGGTTCTGCTCAAACGAACCACAAATGCTGAACGGTGCCAACGCCACTGCTGCTTCATAGTAGCACTAGCCCTTGGCTCACCCAAACAAACAAGGCTACCATGTAGCCGCCAACAAATACTACCCAATATTAACCGATATTTGATGCAGCCGTTCATGCTGTTGCTATAACAACCCTTTAGTGCGTTACAAAAAGCATTTTAAAATGACACCCTAATGATAAAGAATATTTTTTTCACCTTTTTCCTTGCAATCATAACACTCTCCGGGCAAGCACAAGCCTTTATGCGGCCCACGAAAGCCGCAACCCGTTGGGTAGAGAATACTTTCCGGCAACTGAACGACACCCAAAAAATTGCTCAATTAATGGTAGTACGGGCACATAGCAATTTGGGACACGCACATGAACAATCGGTAACAGCACTGATTCAACAATACAATATTGGTGCACTTTGCTTTTTTCAAGGCGGCCCCATCAGGCAAGCGTTGCTAACCAATTACTACCAATCTATTGCTAAAACACCCCTCATGATATGTATTGATGCAGAATGGGGTTTGGGCATGCGGCTTGATAGCGTTTCTAATTTTCCTAAACAGTTGTTGGTAGGAGCCACTAACAGCAGTCGATTGGCTTATCAACTGGGTAATGCGGTTGGACAACAATGTAAAAAAATGGGTATCCACGTAAACTATGCCCCTGTAGTGGACGTGAATAACAACCGCAACAACCCGGTTATTAACGACCGCAGCTTTGGAGAAAACAAAATTAAGGTTGCACAATTGGGTATTGCCTACATGCGCGGCTTACAAAAAGCCGGCATCATGGCCTGTGCCAAACACTTTCCCGGCCACGGCGATGTGGCAGTTGATAGCCACTATGACCTTCCTATTATTAACAAAACATCGGCACAGTTAGATAGCCTGGAACTGTATCCCTTTAAAAAAATGATTGCGGCAGGTGTTGGCAGCATGATGACGGCTCACTTATACATACCGGCATTGGACACTACAGCCAATAGAGCATCCTCCCTTTCGCCTAAAATTACCACCCAACTATTGCAAGAACAATTGCATTTTAAAGGATTGGTAGTGACCGATGGTTTAGAGATGAAGGGTGTGACCAACTATTTTCCTAATGGCGAAGCGGCGGTGCAAGCATTAATTGCCGGCAACGATATGCTTTGCGTACCTATGGATGTACCTTTGGCCATTACCAAAACATTGGAGGCTATCAATGCAGGAAAAATTTCGTGGAATACGATTGATAAAAAAGTAAAAAAAGTGCTGCTTGCCAAATACCATTTGCTGCACCAAGTGCCACCACACGTAGATACAACCCATTTGCTTGCACAACTGAATGCTGCAACCGAAAGCCTACACAATAAAATGGCTAGTCGTGCACTAACATTAATTCAGCTACAAACACCTACTATACATCCAATTACTGCCCAAAAACGTATTGCCTATGTGAGTATTGGCGCCGATGGCATTACATGGCTTGGTAATCAACTACAACAAAACCACCAAGCACACCTTTTTGCTTTTGCCAACAAAAATACCCTTGGCAAACAACTCATGGATGATACTTACACCACTTTCAACACCGATATAGGCGATACTTTGGCCGCCCGCCAACTACTACAAACGCTACAGTATCAATCGTACGATTGCATTGTAGTAGGGCTGCACAATTACAGTCGCCGACCGGCCAATAATTTTGGATTAAGTAGTGGATCGGTGTGGCTTTTACAACAATTATCAACCAAACAAAATGTAATAACCTGCTTTTTTGGCAATCCCTATGCCATTCAAAACACCTGCGAGGCAACCAATTTAGTAGCTTGCTACGAAGACAACAAAAGCACCCAACTTGCTTTCTACAATTGGTTACAAGGCACGTCCAAAGCCAAGGGAAAGTTGCCCGTAAGTGTTTGCCCAAAATGGCCCTATGGAACCGGCACAACACCCTAATTCATTCAAAAAACACAATGCATATCTTAGTAATGAACGCATCCGCATTGACATTGTTTAGGAAAATGGGACTAGCTTTTATTGAAAATTAATCAACCACAACCCAATCACAAATCAATTATTAATTGCTATTGATAATTTTTAACCAAATCAATTTATACACATTCAAAAACACAGTATTCTTGAAGTGTCGAAAAAAACTGTGCAATAAAACAGCTACTACCTTACATTTGCACAATTTCTAAAACATGAGCACTACCCTTTCTTCCAACGAATCTATCTCTACTTCAAAAAAGAAAATTATTGTTTTGGGCAGCGGCCCTAACCGCATTGGTCAGGGAATTGAATTTGACTATTGCTGCGTACACGGACTAATGGCTATCAAAGAATGTGGCTATGAAGCGATAATGGTTAATTGTAACCCCGAAACAGTTTCTACAGACTTTGATATTGCCGACAAGCTATACTTTGAGCCCGTTTATTGGGAACACCTTTGGGAAATCATAGAACTTGAAAAACCAGAAGGCGTTATTGTACAATTGGGTGGACAAACAGCTTTGAAACTTGCCAAACGTTTACACAAACGTGGCATTAAAATTATTGGTACTTCTTTCGACAATATGGATATTGCGGAAGACAGAGGCCGTTTTAGCGACTTATTAAAAGAGCTTGAAATACCCTACCCTGAATACGGAACCGCCTTTACAGCAGATGAAGCTATAGAAGTAGCACAAAAAGTAGGATACCCCGTTTTGGTTCGCCCAAGTTATGTATTAGGGGGGCAAAGAATGCGTATTGTAATCAACGATGAAGAGATAGAACAAGCCGTAATTAACCTTCTAAAGCACATACCCGATAACAAAATTCTTATTGACCACTTTTTAGATCGTTGTCAAGAAGCGGAAGTAGATGCCATTTTTGATGGTGAGAACTTTCATGTGATGGGCGTAATGGAACACATAGAACCCGCCGGCATACATAGCGGAGATAGCAATGCTGTTTTACCCGCCTTCAATCTTACTCCGCTGATTATTACCACAATGGAATATTACAGCGAAAAAATCGCAAGAGCATTGAATATCAAAGGCTTAATCAATATTCAGTTTGCTATTAAAGATGGCAAAGTGTTTGTAATTGAAGCTAACCCACGCGCAAGTCGCACTACTCCTTTTATTGCAAAAGCTTACCAAATTCCATACCTTAACATTGCCACCAAAGTAATGCTTGGCGAAGCGAAACTTACCGATTTTGTAATGGAAAAAAAGCTAGAGGGCTTTGCAATAAAAGAACCTGTATTTAGTTTCAATAAATTCCCCGGAGTTAACAAAGAACTCGGCCCAGAAATGAAAAGTACGGGAGAAGCCATCCGATTTATCAAGGATTTACGCGACCCATACTTTCGTAAGTTGTACAAAGAACGCAGTATGAATCTTAGCAAATAGTTTAAAAAAGGAAAGGCTATCAATATTGCTCGATAGCCTTTCCTTTTTTATTTATCTTCTTGAAAATAATTGACGATATACAACAGTTTGCTTTATAACCGAAAACAAATGTCCTCATTGCATTTTTAGCTACACTTTACTTATTCTAGGCATTTCATGCGCATGTACACTGTGTACGGCAGCTGCAATATCTTTGATTAAAAAAGCATCCTTTTCAATTGCATTGCCCACAACTACTATATCCGCACCGGCTTTACAATTCAAATAGGCTTTTTCAGCATCTACAATACCTCCTCCCACTATCAAGGGCACGTCTATATATTGTGCCACTTTTGCAATCATCGACTCAGTTATTGGTTTTTGCGCACCGCTACCTGCATCCATGAAAATCAGCTTCATTCCCAACATTTCTCCAGCCATAGCCGTGCACATAGCTATGTCCGCTTTGTCGGCAGGTATCGGGCTTGCATTGGAAATGTATGATACCGTTGTTGGTGCGCCGCCATCAATCACCATATAACCCGTTGGCATAATTTCTAATCCGCTTTTCTTTACCAAGGGAGCGCTAACAACATGCTGTCCAATGAGTAATTCCGGATTCCTACCCGATATTAATGATAAATACAAGAGTGCATCGGCATACTTACTAACCTGTGAGGGAGAACCAGGGAACAATACCACCGGTATGTTGCAAGCTGCCTTAATTTGCTGAATACAAGCATCCACATGGGTAGAAATTACCAAACTACCTCCTACAAAAAAATAATCCACCTGAGCATCTAAAGCCAATTTTATTAATACATCAATTGCAGGCACATCAACCTTATCGGGGTCTATCAGTACGGCAAAAGATTTTTTACCATACTTTTTCTTTTCTAATAGTTGATTATACAAAACCTGCTTCATGCAAATAATATGTGATAGTGTGCAAAAATGCAAAAAACTTTATTACAACAAGGCACTTATTTTGCCAATATTATTGTTGTGAAGATAAAGCTTTATGGCTAAATTCAGTACGTTATTGAAAATATTGATATTTTAATAATATATACATGCTGAATTACCCAGCTAACAAAAACAAATATTGCTTACAACAATATTGCCAAAATGCCTTAATTCTACAACGAAAGAATACTACTTGATTATCAAAGCATGGTTTTCGATGGAGGAAAACCAATAATATTTTTCAACAACACCCCGTCAAATTGTGGGTATCTTAGCAAATGTCCAATCCTCTTATTCTTTGCATTGAACCGGCATGGCTTATCCACAAACTGTGGATTTAAATCCACTTGTTTTATGACTTTCTAGGAATATTTTCGTTAGCCCTCAGATGCTATTTCTGACCGCGTTTCTCCGTCACCACCAAATTACCTGCTATGGAAAAAACAACACAACCCAAGGGTTTGCAATTCGCACGTCGATTTACCAACGACCAACAATCTGTATTTGATTTATTTGAATACGACTTTCGCACTAGCGTTATCAAAAATCCCAATGGGGAAAAGGTGTTTGAAATGAATAATGTGGAAGTACCTAAGCATTGGAGCCAAATTGCTACCGATATTCTAGCACAAAAGTACTTCCGAAAAGCAGGCGTTCCACAACCCGATGGTAGTTTGGGTAGAGAAACGAGCATTAAACAAGTAGCACACCGTATGGCCAATTGCTGGAAAGTATGGGGTGAACGCTATGGATATTTTGCCACACCAAAAGATGCTACAATCTTTTACGAAGAATTGGTTTTCAGTATTTTGAATCAATCCTGTGTACCCAACTCACCACAATGGTTCAATACCGGATTATACGAAAGCTATGGCATTACCGGAAAACCACAAGGCCATTATTATGTGGACCCTACCGATAAACAATTAAAAAAATCAACCAATGCCTACGAAAGGCCTCAGCCACATGCGTGCTTTATACTCAGTGTAAATGACGATTTGGTGAATGATGGTGGAATCATGGATTTGTGGGTGCGCGAGGCCCGTATTTTTAAATATGGTAGTGGTGTAGGTACCAACTACTCTGCTATTAGAGCCAATGGAGAAAAGCTAAGTGGCGGTGGTAGTTCTAGTGGGTTAATGAGTTTTTTAAAAATTGGTGATAGGGCTGCCGGTGCTATCAAAAGTGGTGGCACTACCCGACGGGCAGCAAAAATGGTTTGCTTAGATTTAGACCATCCCGAAATATCCGAATTTATCAATTGGAAAGTGGGAGAAGAAAAAAAGGTAGCCGCCTTGGTAGCCGCTGGATACGATAGCGGATATGAGGGAGAAGCCTATGCTACTGTTTCCGGACAAAATAGCAACAATTCCATCCGTATTCCCAACAGTTTTTTTCATGCCCTAAAAGAGGGCGGCGATTGGGAATTGAAAGCCCGTACCGATGGCCGTACAATGAAAAAAATTCCGGCTCGCGATTTGTGGAACCAAATTGCCCATGCGGCTTGGAGCTGCGCCGATCCTGGAACACAATACGACACCACGATTAATGAATGGCACACTTGCCCCGAAGGTGGACGCATCAATGCCTCTAATCCATGTAGCGAATACATGTTTTTGGATAATACCGCTTGCAACCTTGCTTCTATCAACCTGCGCAAATTTTTCAACGAACAATCGAACGAAATTGACATTGAAGGTATTGAATACATTAGCCGTTTATGGACGGTGGTGCTCGAAATTTCAGTTTTAATGGCTCAGTTTCCATCAAAGGAAGTAGCCCAACTTTCTTTCGATTACAGAACCCTTGGCTTAGGCTTCGCCAACCTTGGCACCGTACTTATGATTAGTGGCATTCCTTACGACAGTGAGGAAGCGCGAGGCATTGCAGGTGCAATTACGGCTATTATGACCGGCATTGCTTATAAAACTTCGGCAGAAATGGCTTCTTTTTTGGGTGCCTTTGATCAATACGAAAGCAACAAAACACACATGCTGCGCGTAATGCGCAACCATCGGGCAGCTGCTTACGATGCAACTGAAGCTTACGAAGGTTTAGAAATTAAACCACAAGGTATCAACGCTCGCTTTTGCCCGGATAAATTGTTAAAAGCCGCTACAAAAGCATGGGACGACGCTGTACAAATGGGCGAAAAGTATGGCTACCGCAATGCACAAACTACCGTTATTGCGCCAACAGGCACTATTGGTTTGGTAATGGATTGTGATACCACCGGCGTAGAACCTGACTTTGCGTTGGTAAAATTTAAAAAATTGAGTGGTGGCGGATACTTTAAAATCATTAACGGTGCCGTACCCAATGCCTTAAAAACACTTGGATATTCTAAAGAAGCCATACGAGCAATTGAACAATATGCCGTTGGTGCCGCTAGTTTTGAAGGCGCTCCTTTTATAAACAACCAATCGCTTGCACAAAAAGGCTTTACAGCCGCGGAAATTGAGAAATTAAACAGTGCCGCTAAAAGCGCTTTTGAAATTGGCTTTATTTTTAACCGTTTTACTTTGGGCGACGCCACTATGCAACGTCTTGGATTTACCGAAGCTGAATACGCAGATTGGAACTTTAATTTATTAGAAGCTATTGGGTTTACTGAAGATGAAATTGATGCCGCTAACGACTACGTTTGTGGCACAATGACCGTAGAAGGCGCACCTTTTCTTAAACAAAGTCATTTGCCGGTATTTGACTGTGCCAACCGTTGCGGTAAAAAAGGCGAGCGCTTCATTCATGCACATGGACACATTAAAATGATGGCTGCTTGCCAACCTTTTTTAAGCGGTGCTATTTCTAAAACCATCAACTTGCCACACGAAGCAACGGTGGAAGAAATTGCCGATTGTTATCAAATGAGTTGGGAACTAGGCTTAAAAGCGAATGCTTTGTATCGCGATGGCTCTAAATTATCTCAACCACTAAGCAATAAAAGCGATAAGAAAAAGAAAACCGAAACAGTAACAACGGAAAATCAAAAAGCAGCGCCCGTTAACGCTACTCCTATTACCGACAACGCAACACCACAACCCGCAGTGAATCTACAATCGTTGAGTGTTTCAGATTTATTAGAAGAAGTACAACGCCGGATGGCGGAATCGACCGATACCAAACTAAAACGTGCACTATCGCGCATTGTGGAGCGCAAAACGCTTCCTGCAAAACGCAAAGGCTACACGCAAAAAGCCAAAATCAACGGTCAAGTGGTGTTTTTACGTACCGGAGAATATGCCGATGGTACGCTTGGTGAAATTTTCATAGACCTTGCTAAGGAAGGAAGTACCTTGCGCAGCCTAATGAATTGCTTTGCAATTGCGGTTTCGGTGGGCTTACAATATGGTGTTCCACTTGAGGAATTTGTAGATAAGTTTGTATTTACACGTTTTGAGCCTTCTGGCATGGTTGACCATCCGAATATTAAAACCACCACCTCTTTGGTCGATTTTGTTTTCAGGGCTTTGGCATACGATTATTTAGGGCGCACCGATTTGGTGCATGTAGTCACATCGCCCGAAATTGGCAATACCGGCAATGATGATGATGCCACATTTTTGGGCACCTCTTCGCACTTAAGCAATTTGGTAGTACCGGCTAGCAGCAACTTGTCGGCGAGTGCCAATACTACCAAATTACAACGCATGTCGTCTATAATGAAATCGGATACGGGCATGGATGCATTAGGAGCCTCCTTAAAAACAATGCAAAGCGACGCACCTGCTTGTAACACTTGTGGTCACATTACTTTACGTAGTGGCACTTGTTACAAATGTTTGAATTGCGGCAATAGCATGGGCTGTAGTTAAATATTAATTTAAAAACACCTTTCGAGATTAGGAAACTACAAATTATAAGGGTTATATAACTAAAACTGGAACTTTTAATTATTATAACCCTTATCTGTACGCAAGCTAACAGAGTTATAACTTGCACACGTTCATCGAACGTGATTTTTTAACCTAAATAATCATCGTTATGAAAAACGAGAAAAATTTTAGGTGTAAACCTGGTTACAAGGAAATCTTCGTTCCGTACATCGTTAAGCATGGTAAACGAATCTATCCGAAGAACTCAAGATTATTTCATTTTTTTGTTAAAATAAAATAAATTAATCTTGTGAATGAAAGCCTGAATGCTAACAGCATTTAGGCTTTCTTATT
>JAIXOS010000256.1 GCA_027486695.1 Chitinophagaceae bacterium
AACCATTGAAGCCGTACGCCACGAATTAAACATAGTGGTACTCATAGTTAGTGTATAAATAAACCGCTACAACCCACCAATTAGTCCAATTTAGCATACACCAAATACCCATAACTGTTAATTTCAAAAGAGGTACCGGGCACAAACGAATAATGTATTTGAGAAAAGATACTTACAAAAGTTCCATTTAACCATTCGTGTTGAACAACGAACCGAATTTTGTCGGCAGCAGAAAGATTCAAAGCCACTAATACTACACTGTCACCTGATTTGCGCACATACAGCATTACTTGCGGATGTGGTGAAGGCAAAATATGCGTTTCACCCAAATAGATGGCAGGCGATTTGTGCAGTGCGAGTAACGCTTTATAAAAATCATGTAAAACCACTGGTTGCTGCCACTGTAGTACGTCCTTTTCAAAAAAAGCCAACTTTTTTCTATTCGCATTTTCTTGCCCGCTATAAATCAGGGGCATTGCCTTCCATGTACAAGTAAATACGGCCATAGCTTTTGCTGCAAGTCCATATTTATCATACTCTGTTCCATTCCATGAATTTTCATCATGATTACTTGTAAACAATAACTTAGACGTACCATCTCCAATTTGAGTGTAACTGTGTAATACCTTATACACATCATTTAATGAGCAATCACCCTTTGTTTGTTTTTCGGTGGTATGCATCCACTCCCAAGCGTAAGTGGTGTCAAAAACGGTATGGTATTCATTCGTTTCACATTCGGCCAACCAATAAAGCGAACGCAAAGGATCGCATTGTTTTCTAGCTTCCTTCCAAAAATCCAAAGGCACTAAGTGGGCCATATCGCATCTAAAGCCATCTATTTTACATTCGGTAATCCAAAACTGCATTGCTACAATCAATGCATTGCGCATAGAAGCATTTTGGTAGTTAAGGTCAATAACATCTTTCCAACCATTTCGTTCCGTAAAATTACCATATGCATCCTGTTGGTAGTATTCCGGATGACTAACCGTCCACTCATGATCCAAACCGGTATGATTGGCCACCCAATCAATAATCACTTTCATCCCCAATCCGTGTGCTTCATTAACCAATTGTTTGAAATCAGCAATAGTGCCAAACTCAGAATTGGTTTTTACATAGCTACTACACGCATAGTAACTACCTAGCGTGCCTAAACGGCCTTTTTGGGCTATAGGCGTTATGGGCATCATCCATAAAATATCAATTCCCATATCTTTTAATCGTGGCAAGTGCTTGGCAAATGCCAAAAAGCTACCTTCGTGGCTATATTGGCGTAAATTAACTTCGTAAATGGTCGCTTTGGTAGCCCAAGCAGCTGTAGGAAAATGGATGGCCATAAATAGGGAAATTTGTAACAAAGAAATAGTATTTATCTGTATAAACTGTTTTCATTTGTTTTAATTCTTGGCTTCAAACACACTTTTATGCAACAAAACGAGCCGCTGCCAACAGCACAGCAAACTGCTTCCCCTCCACTTGAACGAAAAATTGGTTTACTGCAAGCTACCGCCATCAACATGATTGACATGGTAGGTATTGGTCCCTTTGTAGTGCTCAGCGTGGTAGCCGACATTATGCATGGTCCTTGGTTTTTGTATGCATGGCTAGCAGGCGCTTTTTTATCTGCTATCGATGCAATGGTATGGAGTCAGTTGGGGGCAACCTATCCGCAGGCAGGCGGCAGCTACAATTTTTTAAAAGAAGGTTTTGGCCCTAAATGGGGGCAACTCATGAGTTTTTTATTTGTTTGGCAAACCCTCATTCAAGCGCCATTGGTAATTGCCTCGGCAGCTATTGGCTTTTCGCAATATTTCAGCTATTTATTGCCCCTTTCCTTCATAGAAAGTAAAATAGTCAGTGGCAGTGTTATTGTACTGATTTTCATTTTATTGTATCGAAAAATAGATACCATTGGCAAAATAAGTGTACTGCTTTGGATAGGTGTTTTAGCTACCATGATATGGATTATTGGCGGAGGCTTTGTACAAGGAAATTTTGCAGCACCGCTGTTGCACATCAACGATGGCTTAACGCTCAACCATGCTTTTGTAACCGCAATTGGTTTGGCTAGTGTAAAAACAGTGTATAGTTATTTGGGTTATTACAATGTGTGCCATTTAGGCGGCGAAATCAAAGCCCCACAAAAAAACATTCCCCGCAGCATGTTTATTTCCATTGCCGGCATTACCGTGCTTTACGTATGCATGAACGTGAGTGTAGCCTCGGTAATGCCTTTGGCTCAAATTCAACATAGCAAATTTGTGGTTAGCGAGTTTATACAAATCATTGCCGGCAGCCGTTGGGCTACGGTGGCTACGGTACTCATTTTATGGGTGGCATTTGCTTCTGTTTTTTCGGCCACACTTGGCTACAGTCGTATTCCCTACGCAGCAGCTGTAGATGGTGCTTTTTTCCCCATATTTGCCAAATTGCATCCTACTAAAAAATTCCCCTATGTTGCCACTTTGGTGCTTTGCTGTGTAGCATTTGTATTCAGCCTTCTTTTTAAACTCAAAGAAGTAATAGACGCTATTTTGGCAATGCGTATCCTCATTCAGTTTATGGGACAATCGGTAGCACTCCTTTTACTGATGAAGCAAAAAGGAAAAAAACATTTTGGCTGGCGCATGCCTTTGTATCCTTTACCTGTTCTGCTAGCATTGGCTATGTGGGCTTTTATTTTTGTTAGCACCGGACGTAATATGATGATGGGCGGCCTTACCGTAATTACACTTGGCATAATTGCCTTTTTATTAAAAGCCAAAAAACAACGCACTTGGCCCTTCGCCTCTACCCTTACAAAACAAAATGAACAACATGATTGATAGCTATTTAGCGGTACTTAACTTAACTAGTAATCCCTCCGGCACAAGTACCGGAAGCCAA
>JAIXOS010000451.1 GCA_027486695.1 Chitinophagaceae bacterium
AGAAAGACGGGCATCGGAAAAAAGATTGCGATAGTCAGGCCCTAACATGAGCTTTATATTTTATGTAAAAGTACAATAAAAATAAATGTGGGTACACGGTAGGCTTCAATCCCTAACGCGAAAATCGAATACTTGCAAATAGTTTATTATCATAAAGTATTCGATTTTAAATGTATGGATTGTTGATTTAAAGGCTGTTCATACAACGAGCTTTCAGGCATAGGGGATAGGCTTGAAATTAGCGTGTAGACCCTATTTTCGTACATGATTTTCAAACAATTGTACCCACTGTTGCATTACCACTTCGGGCGAATATCGTTGAATGTTTTTCCGTGCATTGCTACCCATTGTTTGGCGAGCGTGTTCATTTTCTATTAAGTAGATAATTTTTTCGGCCATTGCTTGAATATCTCCCGGTGCAATCAAAAAACCATCTTCTCCCTCATTAATTATTTCCGAAGGGCCATCCGGACAATTGAACGATACCACCGGAACGCCACAAGTCATGGCTTCTACCAATACCATTCCAAAGCCCTCAAATGTAGAACTCATAACATAAATGGAACTTTCCGTATATTTATCAATGATGTTTCTAACAGGTTTTTCAATAATAAAGGAATGTGTAAGGTGTTTCTCTGCAATTTTTTGGGTCAGCATTGGCTGCAGCGAGCCTTCTCCATAAACAGTCAGTGTCCAATCGGGGTGTTTGGCATGTACTAAGGCCCAAACATCTACAAGTTTGTCGTATCCTTTTTGTTCTTCCAATCTACCAACACTAATTACTTTTTTCGATGTGCAGTTGCTCGTTTCAGCCGGATAAAAAGGGTAGGCATTCGGAATAATTGTGGCCTTAACAATGCTTTCCCACTTCAAAGCGTCGTTATGGGTAAGTACTACCAAACCGGTAAATTGTTTGATGGCCTTTTCTAAGCGCCATGCCCAAATTTTCCCAATCAAGGCGTATAAACCACCCCTTTGTTGTAAAAGATGGTTGTTTCGAATATATTTTTTTGACACATGTGCTTCTGCAAATTTGTAGCTGCCATCACGGATGGAGGTTAAAAAATCCACATCGCGGCTAATGGTGGTAAGTACAATATCTAGTTTTAGCATGGGCAACAGTGTAGCCAATTTTTGTTTATAGAGCTTTATCAACTTTAGGTACACCAATCCGCGTTTTACAAAGCCGTATTGGTATTGTTGGTTAAAATCTACTGCTAAATCAATATGCTGCACTTTGGGCGATAAGGGAAACGATAAAGGAGCACCCATTTGGTGGGCAGTTATGATAAACACTTGGTAGCCACAGGTTTCAGCAAAGTAGTTTGCTTTTTCGGTAACCACTCTATCGGCGCCGCCCATAGTGGTTAATGCAGGATATATATATGCAATTTTCATAGCCAAATAGCAGGTTTAAAGTAAAAATATCATCCAAAATACTTGCCGCATTCTCAAGTTACTAGATCAAATGAGGCTTTCTATTTTGAACTACATAAAACCTATTTGCAAGTACTACTGAAGAAAAGCGCTACAAATAGGGTGTTTTTCAGCGATCATTTTCCATCATGCAGTATTGGTTACACTTAATTAGCGTGTAGGAAATAATTTTTTCTTGAATTTTTCCAATAAGTTGTTTATTTTCTTAATATACCTCGATGACTCGCCAATTGGTTGGAAGTTTTTCCAAGCGGTTTGATTTAAGTAGGCATAAAAAGTGTTTTTAAAATCGGCATTGTAGTTGTACGATTGGTAAATTGGTTTTCTTTCTACAAAATGGATTAAGTAAGGTTTGACTGTAGGATCAATAGTACTAAAATGGTTCCATCGAGGGTCTAATTCCAACCATTGGTTGGCCAATACTACATTTAAGCCATATTGGTCGGGATAATTAGCAAACTTTTTATTGTTTTCTATGCAGCTAATAATTCGCTCCGTTACATTTTCTGCTCGCCATTTAGCAGTGTTCATTAATAAAATGCCCGTGTTGAAATAGCGGGTATCTCCAGCAATACCAAGTGCTTCATAATTAAATACACCTCCCCAATTGTTATTGAAAGTTATAATACGCGGGTCCAAAACAGCCGCCAAAACATGGTTACTAAGGTCGGTATCAAACAAAATACTCACATCGTTTTGTACAATCATGTCTACATCTAAGTAAAGTACTTTGTCTATTGTACTAGGTACAAAATAGGGAATAAACAAGCGCATGTAAATGTTGAGCGGGTACGAGCTGCCATCAACGGGCAACTGCATGCCTTTGGGAATTACATCATTCATTTCTACCCAACTTAATTGGGTAATAGCTGCCGATATGGAGGACTGCAACCGTTGCTTATTGCGGTTGGTAACATTATCTGAAATGATGTAGATATGTAGTTGCTTGCCTTTAGCAAGATTGCCTTCGAGCGACTTTAGTAATGCAGCCAACAGTACAATAAAATGGTTGTCGGTAGATACTACAATAGTGAGTTTGTCCATAGAAAGGGTTTACAAAAGATATTCAAATTTGGTTGATATACTTATTTCTAGGTGTTGAAACAGTAGCAAGTACTTTTGCTCAACCATTATTCAAGAATAAACAACAACGGATACCCGATTAAATTTGTGATTGCATCATTTGTTGTTTGCGTTTGTCAATATATACTTTTCCCAGTTGCATAAAATATTTTTCAAACTTTAAATACACAAAATGGCTCAATATCAAAGTGCTAACCACTGTTGCACCAATAATGGTATAGGGATGTAAGTGTACTACTTTGGAAGATACCAATTCGAAGATGGCAAAAAGTAATGGATGTAATAAATAAATAGAAAAACTAGTGTCGCCCAAAAACTTCAAGCACGTTTTAATGGCGGTGGGCAAAAAATCGAAATTGGCAATGGAAAATAGGTAACAAATGGCAATCACTAATGCTGATAACAAGAGGCGGTTATGTCCTGTAACCAACACTACGGGTTCACCACTTATGGGATACCAAACAATGCCAACTGCCGCAAGCAGCATTAATGGTACTGCCCACTTGGTTAACCATTCAGCGGGTTTGGCAAGGGTGGCTAGATAAATACCAATGGCAAAATAAAAGAATTGATTCAGTGGGTTTACGTACTTTGACCATTGAAAGCCTAGTTGTATACTAGGGGTAATCAGTCGGTAGCTGAATACACAGAAAACAAAAAAGCTGATGGCTACGGCAGCTATCAAATACCATTTGTTTTTTTTGTGTAGCGTAAACAACAATGGAAAGCATACATAAAAAAACAGTTCGTTGCCAATAGACCATGCACCGTTTGCAACAAACGCATCGGGCCTTAGCATACCCGGTAAAATGGTGATGTTGACAGCTAAAAATTTGGGGCTGAGCATTTCGGGACTGAAATGTAACACATAGGTACAAAAAGTGGCTAACCAAATAAGCGGAAAGATTCTAAAAAAACGTTTTGTGTAAAACTGAATGAGGCTTTCTTTTGATTGGAGCGTAATTTTTTTATTGGCAATAAACAAGGTTAAACCACTCAATACGTAAAAGATAGATACTGCAAATATTTTCACTTTCGCAATCAAACTGCTCGCATCGCTTTCCCCAAAACTCAATAAACTTAAATGATAGGCCATTACACCCGAGGCTGCCAAGCCACGAAGATAATCGAGTGAATCGTTTCGTTGCACCAACATGCTTTTGTTTTCCATACCATGGATATTTATTTTTGAACGGATAGTATTGCTTGGTAAATATCGGCCACGCTGTTTTCCCAAGTGTGTGATAGTGCAAATTGTTTTCTTTGTTGCGCTAGCACTTCATTGTTTTCGGTCAATGCTTTGTTAATTAAATATACATACTCTTCTTTACTATCAGCCAAATAAGTATAGTCGGAAAAAATATGCATAGCCTCTGTTTTGGTAGCTACCACTGGTTTGCCAACGGCAAGGTATTCATCAATTTTTCGGGGATAATTACCTATAGTAACTTGATTGACAATTTGCGGATTGATACAAACTTGAAAAGCTTGTATATAAGCTGGGAGTGCCTGTGCTGGTTTGCTGCCCAAAAAATGAATATTGCTGATTTGATGCAGGCGACTAGCTTTAAATTCGTCATCTTCCGGTCCTACCAATACAACGCTCCATTCTGGATGGCTTTCGGCAATGTAAGCAATGGTATCTATATTCAAACGGAGGCTTTGGAGCGCTCCAACGTAACCAATAATAGGTGTTGCAATGCCTTGTATATCGTTGGGTGTTCCTTCTTCTATATGGGTGAAAATAGAGAGTTCACATCCTTGACCAACATAATAAGCGTGTGGATTGAATTTTTTGCAATAATTGGCCAAATAAGTGGAATTGGCTACACAAACATGGCTTTTGGCTATGAGTTGCGGTTCCATTTTTTCGCCATGTTTTTTCCAATAATCTACTGCTAACATGTAGTCGCGGGAGTAATAAACGCTCGTTGTTGTTTTTAACAATTCGGGTAAATGAAATGAGCGAAACATATCATTGTCGTTAAACAAAATAATGTTGTTAAAGCCCAATTGTTGCACAGCCTTTTTGATACAACCGGAAAAAATTTGGTTATTGTATCTATTGAGCCATTCAAAAAGTGTTTGACTGCCAATCCAATTAATGGATTCAATCATCCTATCCGGATATAGATTCCAAAGATTTTCTTTAATTAACACCAAACTCGGTTCCTTGCCTTGGATGATGCGTAAGCGTTTGGCAATTTTAGGATCCGTTTTTTGTTTGCGCAACGTATTCCGATCCAAGGGTGCATTTACGTACAAAACACGATTGTGTTTGGCAAATTCTTCAGCAATATTTTTACAATTGCTACCAATTTCCACATCCCATGGTTGTTGGCCTACCACAATAATATCGCGGTTTTGTATTAAGGGCGTATTAGGCATGTTTTTCGTTATTTTGTTCTTGGTCTATTCGCTTGCTTACACACAATACGGCAATCAACAAATAAAAATTGGTATTGGACGGATATTGTACCAATGCTTCTTGTGGAAAATTGCCCACATTCAGTACCAATATTCCCATTGTTGCTGCCAAACAATATGATTTGAGTTCTGGGTCGCGAATAGTGTAATAATTGTTGATGCCCGTTTTCAAAATTGTAAACATCATAATACAAAAAATGGCTAAGCCAATAGGCCCCGATTCTACCGTAACCCGTACATACCCGCTATCGGGTGGAAAACCAGAGAGATAAGAACCCGGCGAAAATTTTTTCCCCCAATCACCCGTAGAACCTAGGCCACCACCCATTGGGTGCGACCCAATAAATGGTTTGAT
>JAIXOS010000368.1 GCA_027486695.1 Chitinophagaceae bacterium
CGTAATTGGGGAGGGAGGGAGGGGTGTGCGTTGCGTGTAGTAGCACCTGTTACTATAGGGCATGCTGGATCGGCTTGTGAGCAAGTAAGCACGGCAATAAAATTAGACGATGGATTTGTGGAATCGGTGTACTTTTTTGAAAAAGCTACCATGGCCGGTTGCTTCTTAGAAAATTGTACGTTGTACAATGGATTGCTGTCATTTGATTTTGCTTCAGTATGAATAACAAAACCGGCCTGTATGAGGGCATTCACGGCGCGGGTATTAAAAGCTGTTTGCTGTGTACCGCCCGAATAGCAAGATACTTTTCCAATACCATAATAGCAGGCTGCCGCCGCCGCCAATAATTGCGCCATATGGCTACGGCGACTATTGTGCGTGCAAATAAAGGTAATTGAGGCTTTGTGTTGTTTGTTTAATTGTGTTTGCAATACGTTGGCTAACTGGGTTAAAACAAGAATGCGGGCCTGAGGAATACTATCGAACCGTTGTGTTGTTTGGGATAGGTAGTTTTGTAAAGGCGCATACAAATGTTTTTTTTGTGCAGAGCTAGTGAGGCAAATGCTAGCGGCTATTAGGAAGGTTACAAAAGGCTTTGTAAAGCAGGAATGTTTGTTCATGGAGTCATTTGTTTGAAAAGGATTTAAAAGCCCCATAGTTGCATGGTCGATGAAAGGATTGCGACGCAACGATGCTGCTACAGGGTACTTACAGCTGGTACCATCATTTTTATTTTAATTTAGCTGCATCCTGTACCGGGAGTACAACAAGCCGTTGATGGCTTTTGTGCAAAAACCGTAATACTGTAAATGCCGGTTTGGCCATTTTGAAAATCTGCAATTTGATCCGTGGTTAAATATTGAGCTAAAATGTCGGCGGGCAGAACAATTATTTTTTCTTTTTGAATGGTAACATTGGTAAAGCCGTTAGCTGTAATCAGGTGCAAATAGTCGTTTTTTTGTATGGCACCACTAATACAACCGGCGTACATTTCGGCAGCTTGTTGTAAACTGTGCGGTAAATGGCCTACCAAAACCACATCGGAAATGCTGAAATGACCACCTGGTTTTAATACGCGAAAAATTTCTTGAAAAACGCCTTGTTTGTTGGGTACCAAATTAAGTACACAGTTGCTAATGACTACATCGGCAATATTATTTTTTAGAGGCATTTTTTCTATATCGCCTTCTTTAAAAATGACGTTTTGCAGTCCTCTTTTTTGTGCATTGATACGGGCTTTTTCCAACATAGCCGGAGTAAAATCGATACCAATTACTTGGCCCGTGGTTCCTGTTTCGTGTGCTGCAACAAAGCAATCGTTGCCAGCACCGCATCCTAAATCAATAACCGTATTGCCCGGTTTTATTTGGGCAAATTGTGTTGGCAGCCCGCAACCAAGTCCTAGGTCGGCATCGGTTTGGTAGCCATCAAGCTGCGAATAATCGTCGCTCATGATGTTGTATACTTCGGTGCTACAATTTCCGGCTCCACAACAAGCAGCTTGATTGGTGGCCTTAGGTTGTGTAGCAATATGGCTGTATTTATTGCGCACCATATTTTTTAGTTGTTCGTCGGTAGACATAATATAGATATTTAAGGTTAAAAATTAACAACAGGTATTTTTTTGCTGAAGCGATAGTTGTGTAAACAAGTCGGTAAACGCTTGTTGAAATTGTTGAAAAGCATCCCAATTGATACAATAACAACTACGAGGTCCTTCAATAGTGCCTTTGATTAATCCGGCATCTTTTAGTTCTTTTAAATGTTGGCTAACAGTGCTTTGCGCAAGGGGAAGTACTTCTACTATTTGTCCGCAAATGCATTCGTTTTTTTCGGCCAATACTTTCAAAATTGCAATGCGTGCCGGATGAGCCAATGCTTTAGCAAAAGCCGATAAGGATTGTTCTTGTATACTAAAAGAGGTGGTTTTGTGTATAGCCATAATGTATCATCGTATTTGTACGATAACACAAAGTAAAGACTTCTTTTTATTACATCGTACAAATACGATAAATTATATTTTTTTCAAAATTTCCGTTTATCATTGAATATTGCCGTTTATCAATTATGGATTACTGAGCGAATGCTTTGTAAAATCATAACTGATTGATAATCAGCCTATTGTATTTTGTAAGGTTCAATAGTTAAGCCAATTACTAAAATAAAACCAGTACTATGTTTTGTATAGTACTAAAAAAACCCCATCTTTGTGTTGTCAAAGGGAATAAACGAATAAGATTCCTAACAACACAATAACAACAAATAAAAATAATCGTTATGAAATTAAATCCAACACAATCGTTATTTACACCACTAACCGCACAACAACTACAACAATTGGCACAGCCTGTAGCCGAAACGGTAAGTACCCAAACATTGGCAACCGGCAAGACTAGTTTTGGTGCAGCCGACTTATGGCACATTCAACGCAATAGAAAATGTATTGTCAACAAACGCCGCGTTTTTGCATAAAATCATTTTTCAACAACCAACTTAATTCCATTTATATGTTACCGCTAAAATTCACAACTATCAGTTTAGGTACTTTGCTAATTCTGATGATGGCTGCAACCACCTTAAAAGCGCAGCTGGCACCCACCGAAAATTTGCTCAATAATCGATGGCTGATTAAGCAAGATGCTATGAAAGGTATCGGCAATCACCAAGCTATATCGTATGGTAGTTATATTGAATTTTTCGACAACCATACTTGGCAATCTTCCGATATTATCGAAAATTCCAAAAATGGCTTTTGGTATATCGACGAACAAGGCATTTTAAAAATGACAATAGGTAATGCCGAAAACGCCAAAAACATAAAAACCATTGTGTTTAATAAAAACGAAATGGTTTTACAAATCAAAAGTTGGTGGTGTGTGCGAACCATTACCTGCGTGGCCGATAATTAAACAATACAAACAATATTATTCATCCAAAGCTTGCTTAATGTATGGGTACTACACCTAAATTGGCAAGTTTTGACTCCCCCATTAAATGCAATATTATGGACATACAAAACACCCAAAGTCAAATGCGGAAGGGCGTGTTAGAGTTTTGCATTTTATCTGTCATACGCCAAGGCGAAGTATACCCGAGCGATATAGTAGATAAAATGAAAGCCGCCAACTTAAACATTTTAGAAGGCACCCTTTATCCGCTGTTAACCCGATTAAAAAATGCAGAATACCTTACCTACCGATGGGTAGAAAGCAATAGCGGTCCGCCACGCAAATATTTTATTATGACCGATAAAGGTTTGAACTTTTATGCCGAACTAGAGAAAACCTGGAAAGAACTAGCCGATGCCGTACACGCACTTACTAGTCAAATTCCACAAAACGAAACACCTTCGTTGCACCAAAACACACAACCATAACCAACACAACACTATTTTATGAAAAAAGTAATCAACATAAACTTTCAAGGGCGGGTAGTACCTATTGAAGAAACGGCATACGAAATTTTACAACAATATGTAGATAGTTTGCGCCGCTACTTTGCCAACGAAGAAGGTCGCGATGAAATCATTAACGATATCGAAAGCCGAATAGCCGAATTATTTGCCGAAGTATTGAAAAAAGGAAGCACCTGCATTACTGACGATGCTGTTAACAATATTATTGCAAGCATGGGGCGTCCGGAAGATTTTGACGGAGAAGAAGACCATGTAAAATCGCAACTAGGTGCCGATGCTCGCCAATCGCAAACCAACACTTCCTACGACCCACAGGAACCACGCCGGTTGTATCGCGACGAAACCAACAAAGTATTGGGTGGGGTATGTAGCGGTATAGCCAACTATTTTGGTATTGACAATATCATTGTGCGCATTATTGCCGTAGTAACAATGGGGGTGGTGTTTTTACCCTACATTATTCTATGGGTAGCCATACCTAGCTCGGCCACACAGGTTATAGGCAGCACGCGTAAACGCTTGTTTCGCGATCCGGATAACAAAATTATTGCCGGCGTTAATGGTGGTTTGGCAAGCTATTTTGGCGTAAACATCTGGATACCAAGGGTATTGTTTTTAATTCCTTTCTTTTCAATAGCATTCCGTTGGAGCCACATTGGGTTTTTCGATTTCCCCGATTTCTTTAATCTTTCGTTTAGCCCCGGTGCAACTATCGTATACATTATTTTATGGCTCATTTTGCCGGAGGCCAATACCGCTGCCGAAAAATTAGAAATGAAAGGCGAACGGGTAGATTTGAATAGTATTAAACAAACAATCCAAACCGATATGGATGGTTTTAAAGGACGTGCCGAAAAATTTGGTAACGAAATAAAAAACAAAGCACAACAATTTGGACAAGAAGTGGGTAGCAAAGGCCAGCAATTTGGCAACGAAGCCGGATTTGTAGCACGACGCGCAAGCAGGGGCTTAGGCGATGTTATAGCACTCATAGCTAAAATATTTGCTTATTTTATTCTAGCAGTCGTTTTGTTTGCCATTGTTGCTTCTTTGTTTGGTATTGGTGTGGTGTTCATTGGATTCTTACCGGCCAAAGCATACATCATCAACGAAGGACTCGAAAATTTATACGCTTTAGGTACACTCATTTTGTTCATTTGGGTACCCATCATTGGCATCATTACTTGGATAGTACGCCGGGTTGCCAAACTAAAAAGCAATAGTGCCATTATGCGTTACAGCTTTTTGGCCTTATGGATAGCGGGTTGGTTTTGTTTTATGGCGCTTATGAGCACTTTTAGTAGCAATTTTAAATACCGCAGCAATTCGGTAGAAGAAAGCGTGCAACTTACTAACCCGCGTATTGACAAGCTCGAAGTTAAACCCGGAAAATTTACCAAATACTATGGTAGTAACCATTGGTTTAAAATAGAACCATTTGCCAGTTTTGACGACGATACCGTATTTGTAAAAAATATCCGCATTCGCATCATCAAGTCCAATACCGATAGTTTTCAAGTAAACATGATTCGCTTAAGCGATGGCAAAAACAAAGGTATTGCAACAGCATTGGCACGAAAAATTGACTACACCATCAGTCAGGCCGATACCTTTTTGTTGCTCGATAAAGGGATTGCTATCAATACGACCGATAAATTTCGCAATCAAAGGGTCATTGTTACCATAGCGGTACCGGTAGGCAAAAAAATATTGATTCGCGAAAATGCCGGTTGGAACGAAAATGTATTTGTAGGTAACAACCACGACGAGGGCGGCTTTAGCAGAGAATATGGCGAAGAATACAACGATTGGGACTGCAATGTGGAATACATAATGACCACCAACGGATTAGAACGCACCCACAAAAAAAGCACCATTGATACCGAATCGGACGACAACAACACCCTCGAAGAATACAAAAAAAGCCGCGAAGAATTACAGCGCGAAGTAGAAGAAAAACAAAGGGCTTTGGAACAACAACAACGCGAGTTAGAAGAAAAAAAGAAAGAATTGTCCAAGCCAATTGATTCTACAGGCAAGTACCGATATCAAAAAACAGTTCATAAAATAGCCACTCAAAAAAGTCCCACTTACAATTGGTGTTGCTTCCCCAATAGATTATCTGTTATAGAAAGCTAAGTCAATATATCAAACAACTATTTTCTCAGTTGGTTTTAGTGTAAAAGCGGTGGGTTTTCTAGCCCGCTGCTTTTTTATTTTTTGGCAGTATACCTATAGCCGTAAATTTGCACGGCAATCATATAATTAGTCAATAATTTATATATTATACATTATTTGGGCGTGCCCCTACGGGTCGGGCTTTTCGCTTTTACTCCTCGCTGGCACCTTTGCAGGATGCCGGCTGTGGGGTAACC
>JAIXOS010000416.1 GCA_027486695.1 Chitinophagaceae bacterium
TCATGACCAACATTAATCGGCTGGTACTCCTCAAAGTCGGCTGTGCATTTATGCGATGGCAAATTAAAAGGATTATGTTGCCTATAAAACAAAGGAGAGGTAGTTACAAAATGTAGGGGATGCTTACCGGTACCAATAACTACATCGTTAGCAATAGAACAAAACTTGCCAACGGTAGTATTTTGTAACATGCAATTGGTACCCACGTATGAATACGATTCAATTTTCGAGTTATTTACAACCGAGTTAGACAAAACAGTAACATATTGGTGCAAAACAGTTGTATTACTTATCGTACATCCATTACCAATAATGACTTGTTTATAAAGCCACTTATATTGCAAATCTCTAGCCCCCTTATTGGCAAGCAAAAAAAGTTGCTTAAAAAAACCCAAAGGAAGAAAAAGTAATCTTATAAAAAAATTCATAACATTCAATTTACCAATAACAAGCACCTTCTACTTTATCAGCAGCTTTTGGCTTATCTAAATCACTAGGGCGTACCCAATATTCATTCATTAAATTACTGTATGCAGCCCGTTCAATTCCCCATTCCTTAACCCCATATTCCGGATCTTCCCAACGTTTCCCTCTAATAGCGAATAACAACTGTAATGAGCCGCCTAAATGCATCGCTTTTTTACCCATACGTTTTACGTGAGCAGCCAGATGAAAACCATAGGCACCTGCTCCAATTAAACAGATATCATAATCTTGGGCATCAATCTGTTGCTTCATATATTCTAAAGCCTCGAACCAATCAGAAAATTCAGAAGGTTGGCCAGCAATAGTTTGTACTGCTTTGATGGTTGTTAGTGTAAAATTGGGCAAAATTGGCTTGCCAAAAAGTAAATCCTTATTACGATATTGTGCTGTTATCGTTTCAGAAAAAGGATGAACTACAAGTATTTTTTTCCCTTCAAGGGCCCTTGTCCATGGTTCATCGGCCCAAAAAGGCTCCAATAAACGTAAATGAACTTTTTTTGCCTTTAAATATGCATCTACAAAACGTTCGTCGTCTACCCACGAGCCCAATAAGTCAACTTGGTCTATATCTTTTAATAGTAACTGACAAAACTTTTCTATTGCTGGCTCCTCACCAGGGAAGAAACCACTCCACAAGCACATTTGATTAATAATTGCCTTTTCCCACCACCAAGGTTTTGTTTTTCCTTGTATATAATCAACTATGCTCCTCTTTTGCTTATAAATGCCCAAATAGTTGCTTAAACAAGCAAGTTCGGTACTACCAAATCGTGCAATCATGCATGGAGCATCATTCATCAATAACTGATAGATTGCATCTCCTGCCTCATTAATATGTTCGTTAGCACTAACTTTTGTACTGTATACCGGTTTAAATAGCTGAGAATAAAGCCTTCGAACCAGTTTTAGTAGATATATAGATTTTTCATTTGTCATAACCTTCTAATATGATGGAGAAAAATTATTTCGCTGTTTCAATTGCATTTCGAAGCCATTGAAAACTCTCATTGGTTTTTGCTTGAATAGTAGGTTCTAGAGTAGCATAATCTATGTACAATTCAGCATCTGTGAACTTACGAATACTGCTTGTATCTTTCAATTGACGACTTTGTAAATTGAAATTCTTGAGCAAAGCCTCAAACCTTGAATTCCTTGTCTTATGGATATTGCAGAAGAAACTCTTTCTAAAGTGAATGGAAAAACAAGCTCCGTGATAGGAACTTGTACACACAAATTTTGAGTATTTCAATAAATTTAAAAATTCAATTGGACCTGGGTCTTTCCTAAATTGGTCAACTTTATAAGGGAAAAAATGTCCTACAGATACAGCAATTACCGGCATACCCAATCGTGCTTTAATAGCTGAAAGCATTTCTTCAGTATCAGTTGATTTGTCAAAACCGTAATAAAAAACGTAGTCAAAATTCAAGAGAGGTTTACCTAAATTCAATTTTTCCCACTCCTGCGCCGATAACAAAAAGGTAGGGTCTAATACCTGTGAAGCTGAAACACCTAAAGATTGTATAATTTCAACGCCGTCGTGTTCACGTACAGCAATATTGCTAAATTTTTCGAATAGGGGTTTTACAATCGGCTTAAATTTTGCGTCGATAGTGGATGTTCCGAAACTAGATGCGTAAGAAATTTGCTTTTGGTCGTTTTTCAGAAAATCTAAAAAGAAAAAAGCATTTCCCATTAATCCTGCTTCAAGATTCCAAACTTGGTCACTGCCAACCAAATGAATATCGTAAACAGGTGGGTTTTGATAAAAGTCGGTAATATCTTTTACTGCGGATAATTGTAACTTATTTTTATGAAAATGAATACAGCGCTTAAGTTTCTTACGTGTTTTCGGATGCAATTCAGCATATAACTTGATAATAAAATTTTTTAGCGAAAATTTGCTTTTGGCTAATTTTTCAACACTATAATTTACAATTTCAACATCGTAACCCAATTTTTTTATAGCTTCTTGTGTTGCATAGGTTTGAAAAACCGCACCATAATTAAATGGGTCATGGATGGTATAAACGCCAATTTTCATAAATAATATTTCTGTTATTTTAACAATAAGCTTATTTAGTGCCTGTCAACTTAGTTTTAAAGAAGAGAATTGTTTGATGCATTTTACTTTTCTCATCTTTTGTTAAAGCTATAAACCAAATACACGTTAGGGACACAACAAAGGCTGCCACAATACTTACGATTGCATGCAATCGTAAGTATCCAATTAACATCATAATACCATAAGCACACAAAAACGTTAACCAACAAATCAAGATTACATTTTTAAAATACTCTTGAACGTTAAGGCCGCAATTAACTTTTGCATGGTACAATACGTTCATCCCTTTGGCTATTGCCACAAACAAAAAGACCCAATAAATGGTATTGGACGGATAGCCTAGTTTGTACAAAAAATAAGTTATGATAATTGGAGCAAAATTTAAAAATGCCAAACTAATTTGAAACTTTTTAATTTTACCAACAGCACTAATCGTAGACATTAAAGTTACATAAGATTGCTCCACCAGGTTGCGCATTAATAGGAGTTTACAGAAAATGAGTACCTCAACAGGATAAGATTTCAACCAAAAATTGAAAATGTTTTCCATTTGCACAAGCACTGGCATAAACATGAGCATCAACAACAAAAAAGATAGTTTACTGCCCACAATCGATGCTCTTAATAATTGGCTAGTGTCTCCACGACCGGCACTTTTATCGATTATTGGGTTAAGCGCCTTCTGCATAGTAAATGCAAAAACGCTCAATTGACCACTTACTTGTGCTGCAACAGCTTGTGCAGCATTAACAATGGTACCAAAAAAAACATTCATTACCAATCCTTGACCGTAAAAAGCCAGCATGCTAGAGGTAGATCCTAATAAAGACCAACCTGCAAAACCACGAATTTCTTTGAGCAATACTTTATCATAATATTTCTTAAAATTAAAAACACACTCCTCATAAACTTTATGACAATATAACCGTTTTCCTACCAATAGAAAGATAGTTACCAAAGCGGAAAGGAGCCCATACAGTGTTAATTTATCTATTGGTGCTTTGAATAAAAATAAAGCAACGGCTAATTTTAAAATTGCCTCTATAATACCAGCAACGGTATACACAACCATGTTTTCACGAGAGGTTATTACCGCTTCATAAGGAACAGATAAAATAGTAACAAAAGTACTAATTATTGAAAATTGGTAAATTTGCTTGGCTATTTGTATTCTATCTGCGGGAATATTCAACGTTCCATTAAACAAGAAAAAACCAACAATTTCAAACAAAGCAACCACCACCACACCAATGTACAAGTGTAAAGCAGTGCTTGTATTGAATATTCTTTTTACTTTTTCTTTATCCCCACTACCCTGTGCTATCGACATAAAACGCTGGGTAGAAACCGCCATAGATGTGTTCAAAAATCCCAGCATGGCTATCACTCCCCCTACCACATTGAAAATACCAAAATCAGCGGGCCCAAGCACTTTTAATACAAGGCGTGTTGTGTAAAGTGAAAAAAAAACAGTGATTGCCATTCGTAAATAAAGGACACCTGTATTTTTTACTAACCTTTGGGATGCTTGCATAGGAATTATAAACTGTGAAATTGATTAATAAAAATGGCCACTATTTTGCTGAATCTTCCTTATAATAGCCGCTCTTGTCATAGCCATAGCCGTAACCATAGCCATAGCCGTAACCATAACCATAGCCGTAGCCGTAGCCTTTTTGACGCTTAACATCGTTCATCACCAAATAACAATTGTTGAACTTGTTATTAATTAAAATATCATTTGGTATGTTTAATTGATTTTTAAAGGTATACCCCTGACGAACAACATATAGTGTTGCATCGCCATAACTAGCCAAAATTTGTGCATCAGTAACCAATCCTATTGGCGGTAAGTCCATGATGATTACATCGAACTGTGTCTTTAATTCCGTAAACAATTCCTTCGATTTTTGACTCATCAATAATTCGGCCGGGTTAGGAGGAATGGGGCCGGAAGGAAAAAGATACAAATTTTCGTTGAAAGTAGTAGGCTTGATAACCTCATCTAAACCTATATTTTGTGTTATATAGTTGGAAAAACCTTTATTATTTTCGTAACCTAAATTTTGAGAAATTTTCGGCTTTCTCAAATCCAACTCCATCAACAGTACCTTTTTACCACTGATTGCATATACATTAGCCAAATTTAGGGCAATAAATGATTTACCTTCTCCACTCATACTTGATGTGAGTAGTATAGTGCTGTTTGATTTAATACCAAGTATAAACTGTAAGTTGGTCCGAAGCGTTCTAAACTGTTCAGATACAACAGAACGAGCATTTTCTTTAACTACTAAATTGTCGGTAGATTTACTGTTGGTAATTTCTGCTAGTAAGCTCATTTTGGTAAACTTATCAATATCCATTTTAGACATCACCCTATTATTGAGCATTTCAATAACAGATAAAACACCCAATGGAATTGCCAATCCCAATACAATACTAGCTAGAAAAATAAGGTTCCTTTTTGGACTTATTGGAATAGGACTGCATTTAGGCTTGTCTATAATTCTTGCACTAGGAATATTTGATGCCTTGGTTACCGACATCTCCTCCTTTTTCTTCAACAGATATAAATAAATTTCTTGTTTTAGTGCTTGTGTTCTAGATAAAGTCAAAAAGGCTCGTTCTTGCTGTGGCACTTTTTTTATCAAACTATTGAATTCAACATCTTGATTTTCAACACGTTTTTTTGCTATGAGCAAGTTTTGCTGCTGACTTCTTAAATTCTTGACAAGGTCGTTACGAGTATTTTCAAGTTGAATCAATAAGTTTTGGTATACTGGATTTTTTTCTGTTACTGTTAACAGCAATCGATCTTTTTGTATTTGCATATTATTATACTTCTCAGCCAAAGCAACAAAACCTGGGTCTTCTGAAACTGAGGCGGGAACAGGACGATTGTTGTTTTTTGCATTAGATAAAAATTTATCCATGCCGTCAACCATGCTAAGTTGTACACCTATCTTGTTGGCATCCTTATTTAAATCAGATGCGTTGGATAATGCTAATTTGGACTGTTCTGTTAGGTTAGCCAAATTATTGTTTTGCTTAAATTGTTGTAGTGCTATTTCAATATCGTCCAACTCCTTGTTAACAATTTCTATTCTTCTATCCATAAATAGAATTGTACTATCGGCAATTCTATTTTTATCATTTAAATTAAGCTGAATGTATTGATTGATGAATTCGTTCAAAACATTCTCCCCTTTGCGCGGGATATTACAATTCAAAATTACATCAATGGTAGTTACTTGTTTACTGGTAACGCTAATGTTCAATGATCCTGCATAAGCATTTATAGTATTCTGTAATGAAGCTATGTGAACCAAATAACTTTCGTGCACAAATGGCAAGCCTGTTCTTGTTACATAAAACTTATGTTGATTATAATTGATGGTATCTCCAAAAGAAGCAACTATCGAAGAATCTGCTTTCTTAGTAATGAGTTTGTATTTTTCTGTCGAAAGTGGTTTGATAGAAAAACTTGTTCCATATACAGAATCTAGAGGAGTTACTAGCTGAACCTTAAAAGGAATTTTATCATATAATTCCAATGTATTAACTCTTCCTACTTGGGAATAAGTAATGTATAAATTACTAGCTCTCACCATTTGCTCAACCAAATCGCGAGTTTTCATTATTTCAGCTTCGTTATCTACATTGCTTTTAGCACCTAGCATGGCACCAAGGTCCATTCCAGAAGCGCTGCTTTTACCCCCAAACAACGACCCTCCTTTTGCCTCATCGGTAACCAAAATTTTGGCAGCCACTTTATACACTGGCTTAGCGTAACGCAGATAGGTATAGGCCAACGAAACACATATTGCCAACGAAACAATGAAAAAAGGCCAATTTGAAATAACACGAAATAAAACTTTTCGAAAATCAAACGATTCCTCTTCGATTGGAGTAGCATTATTACCTGATGGGTTAGCATTCATAATTCAGATGCATTAAAATTAAAATTATTTAATACGAGTAGCTAATATTGTAAGGAAAGACATAACTGCAGATATAATTGAAATATATCTTATTTGAACAGCATCTAGATTAGCCAATTTTTGGTTGGATGGCTCAATATAAATTACATCATTTTGTTGTAAGTAATAATGCGGAGATGCTATCAATTTTTTGGAATTCAAATTGAGCCGTACAAACTGTTTCTTATCCGCAGAATCACGAATGAGCAACACATTTTCACGCTTCCCGAAAATTGTTAAATCACCAGCCGATCCAAGCGCATCAAACACCGTTACCTTCTCATTCATGAAATTGTAAGAGCCTGGCCTGAGCACCTCGCCAAGTACGGTAATTTTAAAGCTTGCTAGTTTTACATCTACAACAGGCATTTTGTAGTAAACTGCTACTTTATCGGTAATGATGTTCTTAACTTGTGAAGTTGTTCTACCTTCAACTTGTATTTTACCAATTAATGGCAGCTCAATTTGTCCTGCCTTATCTACCCTGAAAGTTGGTGCATTCTGTGGTTGCAAGTTAAGGGTACTAGATGCGGTTAATGCATTGGAAGAGGACGTTTGAGCATCTAATGTATTGATATTTATATATAAAATATCGTCATACTGTATAATCGGCTCTTTAAATTCATATAACTTTACAGATCTTTGTATACTATCTGGAACATCGTTAAAATACGGTATGTTTTTGTAAGTCCTGCAAGAAAACAATACAACGGTAATAAGCAATAGTAAACTACTCTTAATTATGTTTCGATAAATAAAATTCATAGTATAAGACTAATAAAGAGATGTAGGATATTCCAAAAAAATTAACAGATTTACAACAAATCAAGACCTATTTGCATTGAAAAAAGGGCAAATAAGCAGCTTGCGTTGTGTTCAAAAGTAAGGAGAAGCATTTAAAGTTCAAAATGAATTAATTAGTAAACATTAAACATTAAAAATAAAAAAAATGAATAATAAAACTCGCTAACTGGATTTTTTTACTGGAACACATTCCAAAAAGCAACAGATTTATCAAGGCAAAACACCTCCTTTGGTAGAAAATCATTCCACAATCCTGAGCTTTGCATAATTCAACATTATCTTTTTTTCTCCATTGTTTACGAATACAATTGTTGCTACCGGATTGTGTCCGCTACCTTCTATTGATGTTATGGTTCCATAACCAAATTTTTGATGTTCTACTTGATGGCCAACTTGTAAAGTGCTGCTATCGCTTGGTTTAAAATTTACGCTTGGTTGGTGTTCCACCGTCTTGGGTGTTGGCGATGCAATAGGCATGTAAGCAGGTCGTTGTACCTCTTTTTTAACAGGAGCTTGACCATAAGTACCATTAGAACCACTTTTGGCATTAGAACCGGTGCCTGAACTTGTGTTTTGACCAAAACCCCTATGCATTCGCTCCATTCCATTGCCCATCATTCCCCAATCGCTACCGGCATTGTTGCGTGCACCGCCACCGCTATAGCTTTTATCTAGGTACACTTCGGGCATTTCATCTATAAAGCGGCTTGGTTCATTTTGTACCAATTGACCAAATCGGTAGCGACTATTTGCATAGGTAAGCCATAATTTTTGCTTGGCCCGTGTAACCGCTACATAAAACAAGCGCCTTTCCTCTTCTAATTCTTCTCTTGTATTGATACTCATGCCACTCGGAAACAGCGTTTCTTCTATACCGCCTACAAATACACACTCAAATTCAAGCCCTTTAGCCGCGTGTATGGTCATCAATTTTACCACATCGCTATTCTCTTTATCGTCATCTGCATCAGTAAGGAGGGTAATTTGTTGCAAATAGGCTCCTAGCGATTTTTCGCCTACTTCTCCATCGTCGTTACTTGGACTTTCTGTCCATTCCTTTATTGAATTAAACAATTCCTGTACGTTTTCGTACCTCGCTAATCCTTCTGTTGTTTTATCGCTGAACAATTCTTTCACCAAGGTGGTATGCTTCCCTACCTGTACAGCTACATCATAAGCGTTTTTATCGTTCAGGAGGGTTTGAAAATACCGAATCATCGTAACAAAATTCTGTAGGGCTTCCAATGTTCCAGCCTTAAAGCCAAACTCACGCGCTCTACCAATTACTTCCCACAAAGTGATATTTTGTTCATTCGCAAAAATGGCACATTTTTCCATGGTTGTTTTTCCAATACCACGCACCGGATAATTAATAATTCGCTTTAACGCTTCCTCGTCACGTGTATTAACGATCACACGTAAGTAAGCCAACATGTCTTTTACTTCCTTGCGTTGATAAAAACTTACACCGCCATAAATTCTGTAGGCAATGCCCATTCTGCGCAAACTTTCTTCAAAGGCGCGGCTTTGTGCATTGGTGCGATACAAAATGGCAAAATCTTTATTGGCAAAATGATTGCGCAATTTTTGTTCTTGTATACAATCGGCCACAAACTTTCCTTCATCGTTATCGGTCATTGTACGAACCAACTTAATCTTTTCGCCAACCCCATTTTCTGTCCATAGGTTTTTAGCTATTTGGTTTTTATTATTTTTAATCACCTCGTTTGCTATATTCAAAATATTGCTACTGCATCTGTAGTTTTGCTCTAGCTTTACCACTTTTACATCGTCGTAATCTTTCTGAAACTGTAAAATATTTTCTATGGTAGCACCCCTAAAGCTGTAAATACTTTGCGCATCATCGCCCACTACACAAATATTTTCATTCATGGCCGCCAATAACTTACTTATTTGGTATTGTACGGCATTTGTATCCTGATACTCATCTATCAAAATATATTTAAACTTGCGTTGGTACTTTACCAATGCCTCATTGTGATGCTTTAATAACTCATACATTTTTAGCAACAAATCATCAAAGTCCATGGCGCCATTTTTGAAACACCTGCCGGCATAGGCTGCGTAAATTTGTGCTATTGCAGGTCGATTGGCACGCATATCTTCCTGCTGCAAAGCCGAGTCAAGGGCATATTCTGCCGGACTCATTAAGGCATTCTTAGCAGAGGAAATACGATTGCCCACTACATTGGGCTTATAGTGCTTATCGTCTAAATTCAATTCATTAATCACCGTTTTTATAACACTCCTACTGTCATCGGTATCATAAATTGTAAAATTACTCGGATAACCTAGTTTGGTGGCTTCGCTACGCAGAATTCGTGCAAACACACTGTGAAAAGTGCCCATATACAAATTACGGGCTTCATTATTTCCCAATATTTTTTGGATACGTTCGCGCATTTCAGCAGCGGCTTTGTTGGTAAATGTCAATGCCAAAATATTGAAGGCATCTACACCACTATCCATGAGGTGCGCTATTCGGGTGGTTAATACTTTGGTTTTACCACTGCCGGCACCGGCTACAATCATTAATGGCCCGTCTTTGTGTAATACTGCTGTTAATTGCTGCTCGTTGAGTCCTTTTAAGTATGCTTGCATGGGCGCAAGTTACAACGAGAAAAGGGCACAAAAGGGCTATGTGACTAAAAATTTGTACGCAAGCACGAACAACTATCGGCAACTCCGGTCCCGCTTTTTGTTGCTACTCCGCCACAAAGCCACCGCACAAAGCCTCAGCGGGGTATCCACGTCAATCGGGCGTAGGGGCTGAGCTTTCGGTACCAATAGCAACGAAAAAGCCCGGCTAAACCGGGCTTTAAAATATGCTAATTGAAATGATAGACCTACCTATATCAATTAATCGCGCTGACTCAAACGCATCAACAGTTTTAAAATTTCCATGTACAGCCACACAAGTGTTACCATTAATCCAAATGCACCGTACCATTCCATGTATTTGGGAGCACCCATATCGGCACCTTTTTCAATCATGTCAAAATCCATGATCAAACTCAAGGAAGCTATAGCAACTACAAATAAGCTTATACCAATACCTATTAAACTGCCGTTGTACATGAAAGGCAAATTGATATGGAACATACCAAGCACCATGGTAATTAGGTAAAAAATACCAATGCCCAAAATAGAAGTATATATAATGCTTTTGAAACGCTCTGTTGCTTTAATAATTCTAAAGTTGTACAACAAAAACATAGCTATTGCTACACCAAAAGTTAAACCTACCGCTTGCAAAACAATACCGGGATAGCTTTTGCTAAAACCTTCGTTTACAATTGCAGAAATGCCTCCAATAAACAACCCTTCCAACAATCCATAAGCGGGTGCTAGGTAAGGCGCCCAATTGGGCTTGAAGGATATGGCTATGGCACAGATCAAACCGCCAATAACGCCAGTTATCATCAATGCTGTCATAGTGCCGGTACGGGCTTCTTCATTCAAATGCCAACTGTAAAATGCGGCTCCCAATACCATAAGCAATACAAAACCAAATTTGTTAATCGTACCTCTTACAGTCATCAACCCTTCTTGCTGACTACTATAACTCTTACTAAATATTTTTTTTTTTTTTTTTGGATTACACGATTGAAACAATGCCATAATCTAAAATTTTTTATTGTTATGTCAAAAATAATGCCTTCTTGATAATAAAATTTAAAATCTGTAGAGATACCCATCTTGTAACGTTTCCTTTCCATGAATTTAACAAGTTTTTACACCCGGCAGCACACATTGACAGCCTAAACTGTAATTATGGCATTTTTAACCGAGGATAATTGTCTACCGTTTCAAATACGTTTTTAGGGTTGCTTTTTAAAATAGTAATCAATTTGGTTAGGCTATCTGTATAATTGGGCAGCCTAAACATTCTATCATGGGTTAACAGTACCAAATGTTTGGGCAAATGGGTTTTGTTTTGGGTAAAAAACCGTTCTATTTGATCGGCAAGTACCTGCGGCGTTTCAATAGGATTGGCTGAAGTATGACTAAAACGCCACTCTGCATCCCAACCAATCACATTGTAACCGGTGCTATCTAAGAGGGAACAAATTGGGCGTACCAACTTGGTAGCACGCAAGGTATCTTTCCGAACCCAAGCACTATTACCCGGTAAACGTATAATTTTATGGGGTATGCCCAATTGTTTTTGTGCAACTAAAAAATCTGACAACGCCATATATGGATGCTTGTAGAAATAACGATACTTGCCATATGCATGCGAGTAGCTATGATTGCAAAGCAAAATGTTAGGATGTTGTTTTTTTATTGCCTGCACAATTTGTTTGCCATCGCTTTTCAATTGTTGGTGTCGCGCCACCATAAAAAAACTGGCTTTTACTTTCTGTTGCAAACAAACCTGCAAACAAGCCATAGTTCCTGGCTGAGGTCCATCGTCAAATGTTATGTAAATATATTGCTTACTAGTGTCGTATACCGGCGGCTGCCAAACATATGGCTTAGGCACTACACGCTTTACAGGCTTTTGCGGCAACTGCACCTTTTTGGGTTCTTGCTCCGTAGCATTTGTATGGCAATTGGCAAACAAACAACTCGTTAATAATAATAGTGCAAACAGGTATCGTTGTAAGTATGGCTGGCACATGAATAAAAAATTGGGCGCTAAAGTTAAGCGTTTGCATTTATTTAGTACTGCATAATAAATATCTACCTATGTAAAAACGCATTTTTACCCAAACATCTTTTACTATTTATTACCTTTGTTGCCCTTTCGCTTTTTTGTGTTTGCTTCAAACATAAATAGAGGTGTAAGGGTTATGTATTTTTTAAATCGCTGTAGCGTATACAGAACTATATTTTTAGGATGAACCAAGAGACCCAAGTTTTACAAGACGTTGTTATCAAATTTGCCGGAGATAGTGGAGATGGAATGCAACTTACCGGACAACAATTTACCAACAATACCGCTTTGTTGGGCATAGACTTAGCCACATTTCCCGATTTCCCTGCCGAAATACGGGCGCCAATTGGCACACTGCCGGGCGTTAGCGGCTTTCAGGTACATTTTTCATCCAATAAAGTATTCACTCCCGGCGATATTGCCGACGTACTTGTGGTAATGAATGCAGCCGCACTCAAAGTAAATTTAAAAAGCATTAAACCGGGCGGTAAAATCATTGCCAATATTGATGGATTTGATGCCAAAAACCTGCGTTTGGCCAACTACCCCGACGGAGTAAATCCTTTGGAAGATGGCAGTTTAGACAGCTACGAACTCATCAAAATTGATGTAACCAAACTTACCCGCGAAGCAGTTAAAGAATTTACCGATTTGGGTACAAAAGAACGCGACCGGGCTAAAAACATGTTTGTATTGGGTTACATCTATTGGATGTACAATAGAGATTTGGCCAATACCATCGATTTTTTACAAGAAAAATTCGGTAAAAAAGAAAGCATCCTACAAAGCAATATCAAAGTTTTGCAGGCCGGATACAACTATGGTGACACTACTGAAACCTTTACCACCCGATACTCGGTTGAAAAAGCAAAAATGCCTGCCGGCACCTACCGTAGCATCATGGGCAATCAGGCATTGGCCTACGGACTTATTGCAGCTGCCGACAAAAGTGGCTTGCCTATGTTTTTAGGCACGTATCCTATTACGCCGGCCTCCGATATTTTACACGAACTCAGTAAGCATAAAAACTTTGGTATCCGTACCTTCCAAGCAGAAGACGAAATTGCGGCAATTACCTCTGCAATTGGGGCTAGCTACGGCGGAAGCATTGGCATTACCACTACTTCGGGACCAGGTGTTGCCTTAAAAACAGAAGCAATGGGTTTGGCTGTAATGCTCGAAATTCCGTTGGTTGTTATCAATATTCAAAGAGGGGGACCAAGTACGGGTTTACCTACCAAAACAGAACAGAGCGATTTGCTGCAAGCGGTATATGGTCGTAATGGTGAATGTCCTTTGCCAGTTATCGCCACTAGCACCCCTAGCGATTGCTTTGATGTGGCTTACGAGGCTATTAGGATAGCTTTGCAACACATGACACCCGTAATGTTACTCAGCGATGGCTATATTGCAAATGGTGCCGAACCATGGAAATTTCCAACAAGCGATAACTTAGCGCCTATTGAGGTTTCCTTCAAAGAAAGTTTAGCCGAAAACGAAACTACCTATCTGCCTTATAAACGCGATGAAAAATTGGTGCGTCCATGGGCTGTTCCAGGTACAAAAGGATTGGAACACAGAATTGGCGGACTTGAAAAACAAGACATTACAGGCTCTATCAGTTATGATGCGGACAACCACCAACACATGGTACATACGCGTCAAGCTAAAGTAGATATGATTGCCCAATACATTCCTTTACAAACGTTGGACAGTGGCCCTGAAAAAGGAAAAATTCTTGTAATTGGGTGGGGCAGCACTTATGGTGCCATTAAAAGTGCTGTATTAGAATTGCAAGCACAAGGTCATGCCGTTAGCCATGCGCATATTCGCTACATTCGTCCTTTCCCACGCAACTTGGGTGAAATCATTCGCAATTTTGACCAAGTGCTTGTACCCGAAATTAATAATGGTCAATTAATTAAAATCATCAGAGACGAATTTCTAGTAGATGCAAAAGGCTACAACAAAATAATGGGTGTACCTATTACAAAAGGTGAATTGGTAAACAAACTCACCGAAATGCTTGGATAACTTGTTGTAGCGTTGTTCAACATAGGTAACGCTTACATATACAACTGACTATACTTACAGAAAAGGCATCCAAGTTAACTACTTCGGATGCCTTTTCTGTAATTTTGAGAAAAAACAGCGTCATGGATATAGAACAATTGCGAGACTATTGCCTTTCTAAAGCGGCTGTAACCGAGGGTTTTCCATTTGGAGAAGACACGTTGGTATTTAAAGTAAAAGAGAAACTTTTTTTATTGGTGGGACTAAATAGTTACCCACTACAGTTTAATGTAAAATGCGACCCCGATCAAGCGATTGAATGGCGCGAACAATATGCAGGAACGGTGTTGCCGGGTTACCACATGAACAAAAAACATTGGAATACGGTAATCATCGATGGCAAAATTACCACAAGCTTGCTACAAGAAATGATTGACCATTCATACAACCTCGTTGCATTAGGCAAAGCTCAAAAGAAGAAATAACTGCCCAATTTCGTTACCAAAGATGAATGGTGCCAACGCCAATGACGCTCAAGAGTAGTACCGGCCTATGGCACATCATCCAACCAAGGCTACCGCGTAGCCGTTTTAAGAAAGAAGGCGTAATACCATCCCTCTAGCAGGCTGCTAAAGGGATGGTATTACGTTGTAAATTTTTGCTTTGTCGCGCGGGGTTAATACAAATCGTCCAATTTCATTTTCAGGTATTTCAATACACTTCGGTGCGTGCTGTACAAGGAAATACCTACCCCCACTAATATCATGCCGCCAAATAAAATGAGGGTCATTTCCGTATTTTGAATAGCATTTAACTGCGGAAACTGACTTGCCGCCCATTCCATCATACTAAATAAAATAACAATTGCTATTACGCTGCTAATCAGTCCATTAATAATGGCTTTGATGTCCATTGGTTTGGCAATAAATCCGCGGGTGGCGCCTACCATTTGCATGGTTTTAATCAAAAACCGGTTGCTGAACATGGCCAATCGTATCGTATTATCGATACTGAAAATAACAATCACACACAGAACAATACTTACTACTAAAAAAACCAGTCCAATTTTCTTGCTTTTTTCATCCAGATTGGTTACCAAACTTGGCGGATATTGTACTTCGGTAATTTGGTTGCCATACACTGCCATAATATCGGCTTTAATCAAAGCAAGACTGTCTTTGTTTACATATTCCGACTTGGCATAAAAATCGATACTTTCAGGTAAAGGGTTGATGTCTAAAATTTTGGCCCAATCTTCGTTGTTTTCCTTGTTCCAAATAGCTTTGGCCGTTTCTTTATTTACGTAGCTTACATTTTTGGCATAAGGCTTGCCGGCTATATATTGCTGTATTTGACCAATTGTATCTTTGTTCAGGGTACGCAAATAAGCACTAATGCGTATATCTTCCTTAAAGGCGTTACTTACTTGTCTGAAATTGAGGAAAAACCATCCCATGATACCCATAATCAGCAGCACAAGTGCCACACCTATAATGCTATAGATATAGTTGGGTTTGCTTCTTTTTAAACTTCCGCTTCCTGCTTTTGCCATGTGGTTATTTGTAATAAAGTGAATTAATGGCAAATGTAGCCTAAACACTTACATTTGCAGCTATTTTAACGGTTAAAAGGGTACAAAAAGTATGTGCGGGTGCAATTAAATGTTTGCAAACTAGCAGCAAAAGCAACCACCTAAGACTACAATACCAACAACCATTTCTATTTACAATAAAACTAGCCTACTGGCAAAGGCCTTTGGATGTATGGAATACAACTTTAACGAATTAGAACAAAAATGGCAGCAGTTTTGGCAACAAAGCAATGCATATGCCGTAAGTAACGAAAGTAACAAGCCCAAATGTTATGTATTGGATATGTTTCCTTATCCGAGTGGAGCCGGCTTACACGTTGGGCATCCCTTAGGGTATATTTCAAGCGATATTTATGCCCGCTACAAACGACTCAAAGGCTTTAATGTATTGCATCCAATGGGATACGATGCTTTTGGATTGCCTGCCGAACAATATGCGTTGGAACACGGGGTACACCCTGCCGTATCTACCGAGCAAAACATTGCCAACTTTAGAAACCAACTCAACAAAATTGGCTTTAGCTTCGATTGGAGCCGAGAAGTAAATACGAGCAAACCCAACTACTACAAATGGACTCAATGGATTTTTTTGCAGTTATTCAATAGTTGGTTTAACCGTTCTTTACAAAAAGCAGAGCCTATTGAATCGCTAATTGCCTTGTTTGAACAAGCAGGTTCTACTGCCGAAGGGGTGGCAACTACCCAACACTTATTTACAGCAGCAGAATGGAAAAGCTATCCAACTGCTACGCAACAACAAATTTTGATGGACTACCGCTTGGCTTACTGCGGCTTTGGCGAGGTGAATTGGTGCGAAGCATTGGGAACCGTTTTGGCCAACGATGAAGTGGTGAATGGCGTAAGCGAAAGGGGTGGTCATCCGGTAGAAAAAAAGAAATTGCGCCAATGGTATTTGCGCATTACCGAATATGCCGACCGCTTATTGCAAGGTTTGCAAACGGTAGATTTTAGCGAACCCATGAAGGAAATGCAAACCAATTGGATTGGAAAAAGCCAAGGGGCCGAAATTACCTTTGCCATTCAAAGCACGGCTGCTAGTGCTGCCAATACTACTTTAACCGTGTACACCACCCGCCCCGATACCATTTTTGGTGTGGATTTTATGGTGGTAGCACCCGAACTGGATTTGATTCATCAAATTACAACCGAAGAACAAGCGAGCGCTGTTAACGAATACATTGCTTATGTAAAAAGCCGTAGCGATAGGGAGCGACAAGCCGAAAAACGCATATCGGGCTGTTTTACCGGTGCTTATGCCCTCAATCCATTTAATCAGCAGCGCATACCTATATGGATAAGCGAATATGTATTGGCAGGTTATGGCACAGGTGCTATTATGGCGGTGCCTTGCGGCGATGAACGCGACTTTAAATTTGCCCAACATTTTAATATTCCTATTACCAACATTTTGGGCAGTGCTTTTAATGGCACAGAAGCCAACAATACCAAGGATGCACGTTTGGAAAACAGCGATTTCCTAAATGGCATTGTTATGCGCGATGCAATGGACCTAGTGATTACCAAATTAGTGGAAATGGGCATAGGCAAACGCAAAGTAAATTTTAAAATGCGCGATGCAGCCTTTAGCCGTCAGCGTTATTGGGGCGAACCTTTTCCTATTCAATGGAAAAATGGTGTAGCCGTTCCCCTACCTGAATCGGCTCTTCCATTGGCGTTGCCGGTGGTAGAAAGCTACGGTCCTGGCCCCGATGGTCAAGGGCCTTTAGCCAATATTCCGGAATGGGTAGCCAAAGAATTGGAAACCAATACCATGCCGGGCTACGCGGGTAGTAGTTGGTATTTTTTGCGCTATATGGACCCTAGCAATAACGAAGCTTTTTGTAGCAGACAAGCAAGCGATTATTGGAACCAAGTAGATGTGTACGTTGGCGGTACCGAACATGCTGTGGGGCACTTATTGTATAGTCGTATGTGGACAAAAGCTTTGTTCGATTTGGGATATATTGGCTTTGATGAACCCTTTAAAAAATTGGTAAATCAGGGAATGATTACCGGTAATAGTCGATTTGTATATCGCATTCATAGTACCAACCAATTTGTCTCGCACGGGTTATTAGATGCACAAGGAACCTATCAAGGACATGCACTAGACAAGATACATGTAGATGTAAACATGGTAGACGGATTGGTGCTTGATACTACCGCTTTTGTACAATGGAAAAATGCCGAATTTGCAGGTGCTACCTTTATTTTGGAAGACGGTAAATACGTATGTGGCAGCGAAGTAGAAAAAATGTCTAAATCCAAACTCAACACGGTTAACCCCGATGACTTGGTGAAAAAATACGGTGCCGACACCTTCCGCATGTACGAAATGTTTTTAGGTCCGGTAGAACAAAGCAAACCTTGGGATACCAAGGGTATTGAAGGCGTGCACCGCTTTTTGAAAAAGCTTTGGCGCTTGTGCTTTGATGAAACCAAAGGAAAAGTTTGGATAGATGCAGAACCTACTCCTGCAGAGCTAAAAATACTCCACAAAACCATCAAAAAAATTGATGACGATACTGAGCGATTTAGCTACAATACCGCTGTTAGTGCTTTTATGGTATGTGTAAACGAGTTAGCCGATGCTAAGTGCCACAAAAAAGCAATCCTAGAACCTTTACTTATTTTATTGGCGCCTTATGCACCACACATTGCAGAGGAATTGTGGCAGCAATTGGGTAACACTTCTTTGATTATTGATGCACAATACCCGGTTTTCAACCCAACTTATGTGGTGGAAAGCAGCAAAGAATACCCCGTGAGCATCAATGGAAAAGTACGAACCAATATCAACATTGCCCTCGACGCTTCACCTGAAGAAGTAGAATCAATAGCGCTTAACAACGAAACCGTACAAAAATGGCTGGAAGGCAAAGCACCCAAGAAAATCATTTTCGTTAAAGGGAAAATGATCAATGTGGTAATGTAATACAAAAACCAACAATACCATCATATTGCTATTATTACCTAAAGAATAGCTAGCAACAAGACAATTTGAAAAGGGTTGATGCAGTAGTTCACACTACCGCATCAACCCTTTTTTCAAAATAACCAATTATCTATTTTTGCCTCATACGTTAAGGGAATGATAACAAAAAAGGTGGCGTAAAACGCAAACAGGCTTTTCTTTAAGTTTGACCTTAAGAAAACCTTAAAACCTAGCATATGAAACAATTTTTCCTTGCCGCCCTATTCGCTATGAACATTTGTGGCGTTATGGCTAACGAAGTGGTACCTAGCAAAACTGATTCTGTGCAAATGAAACAACGCATTGCACAATTGGAAAAGCAGTTAACCGAATTGCAAGCGCAGGTTAAAACCTTGCAGGTAAAAGCCACGCCTCCTGCCCCACAACCCAAAAAACTAGTGATTGACAGAAGAGGTAGCAAACAAGCCCACTTTCAGTAGACTGTAACTGTAGAAAAACAAAACGCCTAGGAGCAAACAGTAAGTACCCAAATACTTCACTGTTGTTCTTAGGCGTTTTGCATATTGCACTAAAAAATGTGTACCGCATCATTCACAAAATACACGTATACACAAAAGGCACACTAACGTAGCGTGCCTTTACTTTATCTAAAAAGTTGTATCAATTAATCGTATTTACTAATAACTGTAATTTCTAGTTCATTGGCTATGCTTGTGCCAATGTCTTTTCCTTTAATACCAAAATCTTTTACTTTTAGCTTAAACACACTTTTGCTGCTTATTTTACCTTTCGCCACAACAACACTGCCTGTCGCCTGCATTTTTTGAGCAATGCCTCTAATTGTCAGCACTCCACTCACCGTTGCCGGATAGGTGCCATCTTTTGCAAAGTTAATATTGGCAATATTGGTAATTGTGCCTACGAAACCTGCTTTAGGGTAGGTATCGCTATCCATCCAATCCTTGCTATTAAAATGGTCCTGCATCAATTCATTATCAAATCGAAACCCTTTGATGAGCAAATTAAAACGCATTTGACCTTTATCGGTCAATTTACTATCTACTTGACTATTGGTTGCTTCAATATCTTCAGCGGGTGTTTTGGAGTAGAATTTAACACTTGCAGTTTTGGTGCTATACACTTTTTGAGCAGTAGCACTTATGAAAGCAGCAACACTCAACAAGCCAATCAGCAAACTTTTTTTTAACATAAACTATTGATTTTAAGTTATGAACACATTGAATAATGGGTTATTTGGCTACAATAACGGCATCGCTGATAACCACGTCGCTTAAAAAACCGGTACAAACCCCTTTGATGGTAATTTGTGTACCACCCTGAATATTGGTAGCCGTTTCTTTTAAGGTGCAAAAAACATTCGAAAAAGCATCACCACCCTTGAGCGCTACTGTAGTTTTGCCTTCTTGGTCTTTTTTTACATCCATTACTTCGCCGGTTACTTCAACAGCTTTGTTTAGAAATTGTTTATTGGCCTCAGCCTCATTGCTTACATAGGCATTTACAATTGCCGTAGCGGCTACCACTATGCCTTTTTCGTCGGCCACATCTCTTTTAAAATGCGTGGGCTTGTAAAATACAAAAAACCAAACACCTATAGCTGCTACAACAGCCAAGGCAACACCCGCAATAATCATTTTTTTCATCTGCTTTCTTTCTTATTTAATGGTACATTAGTTAATTAATAACAACAATTGGTTGGCAACAAAGTTAAGCTGCAAGTGCGTTACACGAATTTTTTATCCCAAAAGCAGGCAAACCTATTCTATTACAACAAGTTTGCATAAACTATAAGAATACTTGCTTCGCCAAACACGCCAATGTATACATTTTCGGGCTATTTGTTTACATTCGTAATGTATTATTCCAACTATTTTATGTCGGTACCATCATCTGCCCATCCATATATACAAGACCCTATTTACCAACACATATTTGAGCAAACAGCACAAGCCGTTGTTTTGCTTACGGGCAGTGGCCATGTTGTTGCTGCTAATCCTGCGGCGCTTGCACTCATTGGATTGACCGATCAAAAAATTCAACAAGTGCCCATAACCGACTTGTTTGTATTGGAAGCAGCCGACAAACAACAATTGCTATCGCTAGCACAACCTACAGAACGCCACACCTTAACAACGCATTTGCTCCAACACAACGGAGGCATGCTTCCGGTAACTTTATTGGCTTTTGGCTTGCCCTCTTTAAACAATAGCAATCCACTTATTTATGTAGAAATCAACGACCTTTCCAAAGAACACCTATTACATGATTTGCTAGCTGAAACCAATGAGGCTGCTCAAGTTGGAGGCTTTTCGTACAATGTGGTACAACAAACCTTGTATTGGACCAACGTTACCAAGCAAATTCACGAAGTGCCCCATCATTGGCAACCCACACTAGCCGATGCCCTCCACTTTTATAAGGAGGGTGCCGACCGTACGTTTGTACAAAGTATGCTACAATCGGTACTTGAAAAAAAGGATTCCATCAATTTCGAAGCATGTATTACTACTGCCAAAGGCCAAGAAAAATGGATACGCGTTCATGCATCAGCTATTGTTAACAACGGTGTGTGCCAACATATTACCGGTGCCATACAGGATATCACTACCCTTAAACAAAAAGACCAACAGCTGCATCGGCAACAACAACTCCATGAAGCCTTGTTTTTTCAAAATCCCGATGCCGTAGTAGCTGTAGATGTGAAGGGCAATATTTTGGAAAGCAATGATGCTTTTACAGCCCTTTTACAACTACCCAATCA
>JAIXOS010000168.1 GCA_027486695.1 Chitinophagaceae bacterium
CTTGTTTTGCACCACGTTCAAGTGTGAGGTAATTATTTTGCAGCGAAACACTATTGGCCACAACGGCAGCGGGCAGGAGTGTGAACTTTCGAAAATGCCCTACCGAATCAAGAAGCATACTATCTAGTACTTCTTTCTTACCATTATTGAAAACCGTTTTATTAAGCAACAATTGGCTTTTCAAATAGGCATTTTCTTTTGCCAAATCGCTATTTACATTTTGTAAATTAAAGAAATTATAAGCATATGCATATTGGCGATTGATAAAACCGGTGGATTCGTTAAAAGCGGATCCGAAAAACGCTTCGTGGGTTTTACTAAATTTACTTAACATGATAATGCAGCATATCTGCAATAACACAAAGCAGATAGAGTTAAAAAAACGCCGTATAAAAAGGACGATATTTCGCATGCTACAACATCAACAAATTTTGGCTTACAGTATGCCAATAAAACCCTGTAAACAAGTATAATGGTATATAAAAAATCGTTTCTACAAAAGACAAATCAATTATAGAAACGATACTGAACTTTTTATCGCATGATAAACGGAAATCTTTGGTAATTTTTTAGTGCCAAGCCCGTACCACGTACCACACTTTTCAGCGGATCGTCGGCTACATGAACAGGCAATTTAATTTTAGCACTCAGGCGCTTATCTAAACCACGTAGCAATGCACCACCACCGGTTAAATACAAACCACGTCGATAAATATCGGCAGCTAACTCTGGCGGTGTAGTTTCGAGTGCTTTCAAAATTGCTTCTTCTATTTTAAAAATACTTTTATCCAGCGCTTCTGCTACCTCTTGGTAACTGACCATGATTTGTTTAGGTATACCTGTAACAAGATCTCTACCATTTACCGGCAAATCATCGGGCGGATTATCCAAATCTTTCATGGCCGCACCAATCTGTATTTTAATTTGTTCTGCCGTACGTTCACCTATCAACAAACTATGATAGCGGCGTAATGCTTCCATAATATCTGCGGTAAACTCATCTCCTGCAATACGAATACTTTGATCGCAAACTATGCCCGCCAAAGCAATAACGGTAATGCCGGTTGTACCACCACCAATATCAATAATCATATTGCCTACAGGTTCTTCTACATCTATCCCAATACCTAAAGCTGCGGCCATTGGCTCGTGAATCATGTATACTTCTTTGGCCCCTGCTTGTTCTGCACTGTCGCGAACGGCACGTTTTTCTACCTCCGTTATAGAAGAAGGAATACAAATTACCATGCGCCAAGTGGGAGAAAACAATGGCTTTTTGGGATACACAAGCTTAATCAATTCACGAATCATCAATTCTGCTGCATTAAAATCGGCAATTACACCGTCTTTAAGTGGCCTAACTGTACGGATACTTTCGTGTGTTTTTTCATGCATCAACAAGGCTCTTTTACCTACAGCCAACACTTCTTTGGGATTGTTGCGGTTAAGGGCAATGATAGATGGTTCGTTTACAACTATTTCGTCGTTATGTATAATGAGCGTATTGGCCGTACCTAAGTCAATCGCAATTTCTTCTGTAAAAAAATTAAACATTCCCATGAATCTGAGTTTCGCTTGTTGGGGTTAAAAGGAAATGCAAAAATGCTTGAAATAAATGGAATAAAAAAAGTGCAAATGGGCAAAATTACCAAACCGAGTGCGTATGTTAACAAATAAATGCTTTTGGCAGTAGCTATCCATCTTTCCCCAATGCCAACGAAGTAACTACACGTACCCAATGTGCATTGATGCAGGTATTAAGCAAACTCGTAACCAATATCGGCACGATAATACATGCCGTCAAAATCAATTTTTTTCAGCACTTGTTTGCTTTTTGCCACCGCCTCCTGCAAATCATTTCCAACAGAAGTAACGGTTAAAACCCTACCGCCGTTAGTTACCAACGCACCTTCTTCATTTTGCGCTGTACCTGCATGAAAAACCAAGCTATCAGCATGCTGCACATCTTCAACGCCCATAATGATTTTATTTTTTTCATAACTGCCGGGATAACCGCCGCTTACGGCCATTACCGTAGCAAATGCCTGATTGCTAAAGTTGATATTGGCATCGGCCAATGTACCATTATCCATGGCGGCAAACAAACTTACCAAATCGGTATCCAACCTAGGCATTACCACTTCTGTTTCGGGGTCGCCCATTCTACAATTGTATTCAATTACTTTAGCAGTACCATTACAATTCATTAGCCCAAAAAACACAAATCCGTTATACTCCAATCCTTCTTGTTGAAGGCCATCAATGGTGGGCGCAATAATGGTATTTTCCACTTGTTGCATAAACGCATCGTCCATAAAAGGTACCGGCGATACACAACCCATGCCGCCAGTATTTAACCCTGTATCACCCTCGCCTATTCGCTTATAATCTTTTGCATGACCAATAATTTGGTAATGGCTACCGTTGGTTAATACAAATACACTCACTTCTATCCCTTCCAAAAACTCCTCTATAACCACCTTACTACTTGCTTCGCCAAACTGTTGACGCACTAGCATATCATCAAATACCTGCAATGCGTCCTCTGTAGTATTGGCAATTACAACCCCTTTACCCGCTGCCAAACCATCGGCTTTTAATACTACTGGTAAGGAATGCTGCTGAATATAGGCTCTACCTTCGGCTAGGTTGGCAATGGTAAATTCGGCGTACGCAGCAGTAGGTATTTGGTGGCGCTGCATAAACTTTTTTGAAAATGCCTTACTGCCTTCCAATTGTGCTGCTGCCTTAGACGGCCCTACTACAAACCCTTTCCAACCATCTGCTTGTTTGGCAACTTCCATGTAATCGTAAATACCATTCACCAACGGATCCTCAGGGCCTACTACCAATATTTGAATTTGATTGGCCAAACAAAATGCTTTGATTTTGTCAAAATCGTTAACCCCTATGGCCACATTGGTGCCTATGGTAGCCGTACCGGGATTACCGGGAGCAATAAACAGCTGA
>JAIXOS010000288.1 GCA_027486695.1 Chitinophagaceae bacterium
AAAAACACCACTTTTGGTGGTTAGCTGTGCTGTTGTGTGTGTGTGGCATGGTTGTCTATTTGGGCATGTTTGCATGGTACACTGGTAACCCTTGGTATCGATTAAAGGTATTGGAACAAAATGCCTACCTCAACGAGTGCAGCTACCATTTGTTGCCGCTAACGGTTACCCTGCAACGCATTGGGTACCAATTGTGGCAAGCCTTTTTGTTAAATGGCAATGGACTGTATTTCTTGCCGGCATGTTGGGCATTTGTTTACCGCAACCAAATTTTCTCCTCAGCACAAACGCACGAAAAACGTTTGGTGACAGCTTTTGTAGTGTTGTTGCTATCAAGCAATTTTATGTCGGTTTCCCTTACGGAGTATGTGCCTTTGTGCAACGATCCTCGACATTTTTACTTTATAATGCCCTTTGCATGCATCGCCGCGTCGTATATGCTTTTGGCTTATCACCAACATCCGGCTAGGTGGTGGATGCTGCCTGTTTGTTACGCCATAAGCGGGTGCTTATGTGGTCTTTCTAATGCCGGCGGTGGCACTAAATGGTTGTATTTTGTGGCGGCGGCCATTTTGGGTTTGCACTTGGTTGTGCAGCAATTGGGTAACCTAGAGGTACGGCAAAAAGTAAAAAAATATTATGTATTTGCGGCTTTGTTGCTTGTTTTGGTAGTACCGGTGGCCGATTTAAGAAAGCCCATGCCAATCTTGTATCAGCAACATATTCAAATCATGCAATTGCCGGTTTTTAAGCAAACCAAGCCATCGGTGGTATATACGGGCAATCAAATTACTGCCGATATCAGTTTGTTTGCTTCGCACTACCAACTTACTAATTGGCAGTTTAAAAGTGTGGATACCGCCCAAATTCCTGCTGTGCTAAAAGCCGATACCAACTATTGGGTACTTTTGCCGCTAAACGGACATTTACAGGAAGCCAATCAAACGTTCAGTAGCGCTGCGCAATGTGCTACATTAGGTATTCAACCCGTTTGGCAAACAGATGATTGGTTGTTGGGTACACTAACCAACCCTATAGCCCTACATACATTGAAAAAATTTTATTCTATACATAAATAAGCACTTGAATGACCATCAATCGCATCCATCACATAGCCATTATTGCGGGCAATTATGCTGTGAGCAAGCATTTTTATACCGAAGTGTTGGGATTTACCATTTTGGCCGAAACATTTCGCGCGGAGCGCAACTCGTACAAACTCGATTTGCTTGTTAACAATACCTATCAAATAGAACTGTTTTCGTTCCCCGATAGTCGTTTAAGGGCCTCTTACCCCGAAGCACGCGGCCTACGCCACCTAGCTTTTGCAGTAAGCAACATTGACGAATGGGTTCAGCATTTGCAAAAACATGGGGTGGCAGTACAAGCAGTTAGAATAGATGACCTAACGGGTAAAAAGTTTACTTTTTTCAACGATCCCGACGAACAACCACTCGAATTGTACGAAGAATAAACGATGGGGGCTGTGGTGGTTCAGTTCTTTGGGCGGCATTCGTTCCGGCTGGTTGGGCTGTAGTCCTCGCCCAATCGCCCTGCGGTTGTTGGGCTGTGGGCTACTTGCCTACCATCCGGCAGCCTTTCAAGTTACAACCTTTGGGCAGCTAATCCATAGATTGACTGCACCCAAAAGGCAATAAGTAACCCAAACTTGTCGTTTCAGAATCAGTTTGTGTTGATTGTTCAGAATGAATGAGCGGTATTTTAGATCGAAACGAGGCGGATTTTGCAGCCATAGTCTAAACGTCTAAGGCGAAAAATCCAACAAAGTTGCAGCCCAACAAAATGCCATCAGGAATATCGAATAAATAATTCAAACAGCTTCTCAATATTTTAAAATAATTTTAGTTGATCCCTTTGGTGGTTCTTGATTATTAAATACAACATATGGCAAAGGAAAAAGAAGAAAATAAAGTGTACGAAAACGAAACCGGTGTGCAAGGACAATACAAAACCTGGTTTTTAGATTATGCATCATATGTAATATTGGAGCGGGCCGTTCCTGCCTTGGAAGATGGCCTTAAGCCTGTTCAGCGTCGTATTTTACATGCCATGAAAGAAATGGATGATGGCCGTTTTAACAAAGTGGCCAACATTATTGGGCAGTCTATGCAATACCATCCGCATGGCGATGCAAGTATTGGCGATGCATTGGTAAACATGGGGCAAAAAGATTTACTGATCGATACGCAAGGTAACTGGGGCGATATTCGTACCGGCGATGCCGCAGCAGCACCAAGGTACATAGAAGCCCGATTGAGCAAATTTGCCCTCGAAGTGGCTTTCAATGCCAAAACCACCCAATGGCAATTGAGTTACGATGGCCGAAAAAATGAACCCATTACACTGCCTATGAAGTTTCCGCTGCTGCTTGCGCAAGGAGCCGATGGGATAGCCGTGGGGTTGTCTACCAAAATATTGCCGCACAACTTTGTAGAAATTTGCGAAGCAGCTATCAATTACTTAAAAGGACTTCCATTTGAATTGTTCCCCGATTTTCAAACAGGTGGCTTGGTAGATGTAAGCAATTACAACGACGGCAAACGAGGCGGCAAGGTAAAAGTGCGCTGTAAAATAGAGGAACTTGATAAAAAGAGTTTGATGATTCGCGATGTGCCGTATGGCGTTACCGTATCGCAGTTGTGCGAAAGCATTACCAAAGCCAACGAACAGGGCAAAATAAAAATTAAAAAACTAACCGAGTTTACCGGCAAAAATGTGGAAATACAAGTGGACTTAGCCCCCGGCATCAGTCCCGATATTACCATTGATGCCCTTTATGCCTTTACCGATTGCGAAGTAAGTATTTCGCCCAATGCTTGCGTAATTGAAGAAAACAAACCGCGCTTCATAACTGCGTCTGAATTGCTTACCGCATCGGTCAACAATACCAAAGCATTGCTGCAAAAAGAGCTCGAAATTCGACTTGCAGAGCTGAACGACAAGTGGCATTACACCTCGCTTGAGAAAATATTTTTCGAAGAAAAAATTTACAAAGAATTAGAGAAAAAACACGAAACATGGGATAAGGTTATTCAGGCTATCGAAAAGGCATTTGTACCGTTTCAACCCTTGCTTAAACGGCAAGTGGTGCGCGAAGATGTGCTCAAACTGACCGAAAAACCCGTGCGCCGCATTTATAAATTAGATATAGACGATTTAATTAATCAAATTAAAAACATAGAGGCCGAAATCAACCAAGTGCAACACGATTTGGCACATTTAACTGATTTCTCAATTGCGTATTTTAATAATTTATTGAACAAGTTTGGTAAAGGCCGGGAGCGCAAAGCCGAAATCAAAGTATTCGACACCATCAAGGTGCAGCAAGTGGCTATTGCCAATACCAAAATTTACATGAGCCGCGAACAAGGCTTTGTGGGTACAAGCCTTAAAAAAGATGAGTTTATTGCCGAGTGTAGTGAATATGATGACATCATTGTATTTACCAAGCGTGGTATCATGAAAGTGGTCAAAGTAGGGGAGAAGGTTTTTATTGGCAAAGACATCATTTACGCTGCCGTTTTTATTAAAAACGATGAGCGAACCACTTATAACATGATTTATTTGGATGCCGCTTCGGGTATCAGTTATGGTAAACGATTCAATGTTACCGGCATCACCCGCGACAAGGAATACGATCTTACAAAGGGTAGCGATAAAAGTAAAGTACATTATTTTTCTGCCAATCCCAATGGCGAGGCCGAAGTGTTAAAAATAACCCTGAGTCCCAACTGTTCTGCCAAACACAAAGATTTTGAATACTTTTTTGAATCATTGGAAATAAAAGGACGCAGCAGCCAAGGAAACATAGTAACCAAATATCCTGTAAAAGCTATTAAGTTTAAAGAAGCCGGTCGAAGTACGCTAGCGGGCAGGAAATTGTGGTTTGATGACAAATTTGGCCGACTGAACATAGAAGAAAAAGGGCAATATTTAGGCTGTTTTGAAGATGACAACCTGATTGTTTTTTATAAAGATGGTACATACGAGCTAACCAATACAGAACTTACCCAACGGTTTGAACCGGAAAAAATAGCCCTGATTGAAAAGTTTGTGCCCGAAAAAGTGATTACCGCCGTTTACCTTGATAATGAAAAAAAACAACTCAACATCAAGCGATTTAAAATAGAAACCACTACCATGAACAACCGCTTTTTGTGCATCAAAGAGGGCAATGGTAACCGATTGGAAGGCGTAACCACTTTGGAAGAACCCATTTTAACCGTATCGGTGCCCAACGGATTGCATGTAAGCAAAGCCAAATTCAAAATAGCCAATATGGTAGAAGTCATGGGTTACAAGGCGGTGGGTGCCAAACTCATGGACGCACATCCGCAAGTGACCATGCATTGGGAACCCGCTCCAAAAGAGGAAAACCCCATGCCGGAATTGTTTTAAGCAGGTATTGTAGCCGTTCCTGTTAAACGGCTAACCATAAAAAACAACTGAAGGATCCCTATTCAGCTTTTGTGCTGATATTGGATCAATTGTAAAAGTTAGCACAATTTTGTGCGAACTTTTTTGTGCTATTTTTTTTCAGCACAAAAAAAGTAGCACAAATGTTGATAGAATTCGTGAGAAGGGTAGGTGGAAAAGTGCCGTGTTTTGATGTAACAATGCTATCTGTTTGGTATGGTATCAGTTGCATTCGGTATCAACAGTTGAGAAATGTATAATGGTGATTGTTGTTAGCAAATTGCGTAAAAGTGTTTGTAAATAAAAGTTTTTTTGGGGATATCAATGATTTGTATAATTGAAAAATTGGGTATATTTCCAGCTTGGGGGCAAACATTAATGAAACTTTACCTTACTATATTATCATTTTTGACCTTTAAGGTTGCAAGTTCACAAGTGACACCTCAATTACTTTTGAGCAAAGCATACGACTATACTTATACAGATAAAAAATTAGATTCAGCTTTGAAATGCTATCAAGAGTTAAGAACGAGTTTCCCTGAGTACAAAAAAGCATCTATCTTATACAAAATAGCTAATACTTTACTAAAGATTGGCGACACAGCACAAGCAGAATCACTATTTTTAGAAAGCATACATGTTGACTTCCAAAACGACACTCTCGATTTTGACTTTGGACAAGCCTATTCTTGTGCAAAACTTGCTGACATTTATTACAAACAGAAAAAATATAGTAAAGCAATTATTTACTTGGACTACACCAAAAAAGAATTTAAACCATTACAGCCAATTTGTGAAGGGGGCTACGGACAGACAAATAAATTGGAGTTTCAGTATAAAAAAGCTATTTGCTATTATGGTTTAAACAAAAAGGACAGTTCAATAATTAATTTAGCTCCTTACATATTTAAAGCAAATGATTATTACGATTTAGATAGCTTAAAATATAATGCGATTTCCAACTTTTTTGTTTCAACTTTATTTGAATATTACGGAAAATGCGAGGCCAAAACAGAAATGGCCAAAGCAATCAATAACATTTATTATTTGCAGACATTTAAAGAGGAGCGAGATAGAAAAATCAAATGGCTTTACATAGATTGCTCAATAAATTATTTTGGTTTTAAAATCCATTTGGACAATGGCAGTAAATATGTTTGGACACAGAACCGCCCTATACCAGACTATTTATCAAAAGATTTTCTTTTTAAAGAGTTTACTAAATCTCCGGCTTTTAAAACTATTATGAAATAATGCCTGCCACCAAACCCGAAACCGATACTAGTACCTAAAATACTTACAAATGAAAATGCTAATTGGATTTATTACATTATTTATTGGTATTAATTGTTTTGGTCAAACAGTTAGTGCCAAGCAATCAATTGCAGATGGACTGCAGGATACATCAACAGGTCGTATTGTTTTTTTTGATGACTTTAATAACAATAAAAATAACTGGACGATTGCTAATAATAAAGATGAAATATCAAGAATTGACAGTGGATTTTATTATTTAACCGCTGTAGGTCATGCATATGGAGAAGAACAAGAGGTAAAAATTGATACTCGAAAAGATTTTCAAATTGAAACAAGAATAAAAATTTTAAGAGGTAATCCCGATCATAAAAACTATTACAGCATGCTTTTTTTTTTTTTTTTTTCAATGAGCAGTTATTACTTTACTTTTGCCAAAGACGGATTTGCTTCTGTAGAACTCTGCACTAGTAAAAATCAGCGTAGTTGTACTATAATGAATGGTTCATTACAAAAAACTATGCTTAACCCTGAAGACTTTAATGTTTATCTAGTTAGAAAAAAGGGTAACATGTATTCATTCTTTATAAACAACACACAATTTTACCAAATGCCTTTCGCTCCTTTTTTTGGAAATTTAATTGGATTTGGGGCAGGCAGAAAAATGAGTTTAGTTATTGACTATTTAAAAGTAATTTACTTATAAATTGATCACAATTTAATTAAGCCCGATACAGCTAACGCAAGGGTTGGCAAAAGTGCTGCTTTACAAAACGCTAATCGCAACGTTTGAAACTTTTGAAAACAAGTTCATGCTCAATTGAACTCAACCAACCGACAGCAGCACATTCTCAATTTTTATATCTTTATTCTACTGCAGACGACCGAGCCTAGAGCAACCTCATACGCAACTATCGCTAACTTTAGTTGGTTAGACACTGATTGACAACACACCCTCAAAACCTTATCTATCCAATGACAAACAAAAATCTATTGATAGTATTGGTAGGTCTTTTGGCCATGCGAAAAGCGTTGGCACAAACGCCTACCATGTATGCCATCAAAAATGTAGATATCATTACTATGGCAGCTACCAATACCATAGTAGCAAATGCCACAGTAGTTATTGCGAACAACCATATTCAATCAATAAATGGAACAATTCCAAAAAATGCGACAATTATTGATGGTAAAGGAAAGTGGCTCATTCCCGGGTTGATAGATGCCCATGTTCATTTGCCTACAGATGCGTATTTTGGTCAAAAACGTCCCCTGCAAATACCCGATTTGGTTTTCAATACGCAAGATGTGATGACGCCTTTGATTGCAAATGGTGTTACCACAGTTGTTGACCTTGACTCCAAGATGGAAACGTTTGGACAAAAAAAGGCAATTGAAAGGGGGGACATCATTGGGCCTCGTATTGCATTAGCAGCACTTATCAATGGCGGTAATGGACAAGGACGATTGGCCAATACGCCCGAAGAAGGAAGGATACTAGTAAGAAATGCAAAAGCTGAAGGCTACGATTGTATAAAAGTGTATTCCAAACTGAATATTGAAACCTACAAAGCCATTATTGATGAATCCTACAAACAAGGTCTACAAACAATTGGGCATATTCCCAATGCTTTTCAAGGCAAATTAGAACAAGCATTTGTACCACACTTTGGAATGGTGGCACACGCGGAAGAATTTTCAAAAAACGCGGATGGTTTTAGCTGGCATGAGGCTACTAAATTTGCCAAACTTTCAAAAGACAATGGTACTTGGCTTTCCCCAACTTTGACAGCTATGGTATGGATTGCAAAGCAAACGCATAGTATTGATAGCATCAAAAATCTACCAAGCCTCAAATATGTTCATCCGCTTTTGCAGAGCAAATGGCTAACTGCCAACAACTATGTTAAAAACGCATCTGCTGAAAATGCAACGTATTTTGACAGCATGGTCATGTTTCATTTCCAATTAGTAAAAGCATTCAAAGAAGCGGGGGTACCAATTGTTGCAGGAACCGATGCCGGCGTATCGGGAGTGGTGGCGGGCTTTTCATTACATGATGAGTTAGCCCTGTTGGTTCAGGCAGGCCTAACGCCACACGAAGCATTAAATGCTGCAACCTTACTTGCGGCGCAATGGCTTGGGGTGGATAAACAAATTGGAAGTATAGAAACCGGAAAATTGGCAGACCTTGTTTTGCTAGATCAAAATCCACTTATCAACATACAGAATACACGCAAAATTGCAGGCGTATTTGTAAATGGCAAGTGGTTGAACAAAACAAAAATTAATACAATGCTCACTGATTTAGCCAATCGTAATACGGCAGACAAAGACAAATTTAATTGGAAAACAATCATAAATAGAAAAAAGTAGGAGCAATGATGGCACACACCACTTGGTCGTGGTAATGGTGGCGTAAGCAGGAATTTGTAAGGCACATCTGAAACTATGTGCAAGTGCAGTTCAAGATTTACCGAATCTAGCCATTCAAAGCAATAAACAGGCAGATTGTGTATCTTTATTCAATATTGGTGGTTAAGCGAAGCGCAATTCCTAGCCCCACAACAGCTAAGCCATGAATGGTGGTGGTGATACAGTGCAATAGTTTACAAACATGACGTATGATACACAAAACGAAAATGATGAACAATATTTCACCCGCGTTTTTACTATTCTTGGTTTTTACAATGTATGCTTGTTCTAAAAATACCCTAATTGAGGATAAGTATGTAACGCTTTCTTACAACCAAACTTTTTGCGCCGACCCTTGGAAAAATCTTTCCTCCGATAGTTTGACGTTGGTGAATGTTGCGAGCTATTTAAATTCCTACAATCTATATATCGCAGGATTGAATATAAAACAAGTATTGCCGGCAGATTCTTGCAAAGCTTGTACCTGCAAAACAGGCAAAACTATCTACGTTAGTACCTTTGACAGCGATAGCCTAAAAGCTAAATACTACCAAATTGGGTTTAAATAACAAACTGCAATATTCAAATTTATCCCTATTGCTAGCTTGTAAAATGGCTCTTTTAGATAGAAAAATCCATCTGCTATTTTTTTACACAGTGAAAGCCAACATTTTTTTGGTACAACGATACAATCGTTTTTAGCAAAGCGACCAAAAAAGCAGATAAAGTACTGCCAACCAACTAGCTGTTGGTAAAAGCAAGTCCATTCATGAACCGAATTGGCAGTAGCACATCCATCTTCATACTGTTTTTTCTGCTACGCAGCACCGGTTCTGTTGCTACTGCAGGAAGTCTATTTATTCTATTGCTTTTAATAATTCAATTTTGTAAGCCAATACTTTCCCATCTATCGCTAGAAGGGCTTGCTGTTCAAGGCTATTTTTATCAATTTGTGTTGCGGCATCTGCGGCAATAGCTTCAAGCCAAATGGGTTCTAATGCATCGGTGGTTGGTTGTTCTTGCAACAGTGTTTTTACTTGCAAAAAAGTTTGTGCTTGCAAGTATTGTTGTTGCATATCGGCCAATTTTTCTTGTACTTTATGTAGTTGTATGGTGAGGTCTATAATTTTATTAGGGATGGTCGTCGTATGACCAAGGGTAGTGGTGCTAGGCATTTCACGGGTTGATACCGCTTGCAAGGCCGTTAATAATCGGGCCAATCGTATAGCGGCATGGCTTGGTAAACTGCGCCTACCAGATTGCGACATGGTTATTTGGCTAGGTGTAACACGCAGGTAATTGGCTAGTTGCACCACGGTAAGTCCAAGGCTATTGCGAACGTATTGTAAGGTGGTCATGGTTTGTGCTATTTTTCTTTAAAAATAAAAAATCAACACACAATTGTGCTGAAATTTTTGTGCTAATTTTTTCAGCACAAAAAAAACAGCACAAAAATGGATGTAAAGCATATAGGGTTACTTAATACCAATTTTTAAAAGTGGACTTTGTAAGAAAGTAAGTGCTAAGTTTAGCGCATCTAATTGCCATAAACTATTTATCTTGCAACAACCGTGTATATTTTTTATTATTGCAGTAATTTTCATACCCCACCAAATTTATAATGGTAGAACAATTTATTAGTATATATGGCGATGCCGCTGCCCAAACTCCGTTTAATAGCGATCAACTTGTGGTAGAAATTAGTGCCACGCATTTGGTAACTTGGGTTAAACAAGCCGCTGGTAAAGAAAAAGTTGTCGCTTTTGAATGGTTTACTTTTGATGCTACCCTTCATTCATGGTACGACATTTTTTTTACCGTGCGTAGCATGAGCAAAATTTTGGATCGCGGTTATATAGATACACGCGTATTTTTCCAGTTTCCGGAAACAGTACTGATTCCCGCAGATAAATTTAGCGAAGAAGCTGCCGCCATTTTTGTAAATGCCATGCACGGCGATTCGGTTACCGATGTGATAAAAACCGATTTGCTACAATTGCCCGAACCCATGTACAACGCTTACAAAATCAGTAAGCAACTCAACGATATGGTCAATGGCAATATGATGATGGTAAGTGCTAGGCATACCCATAGTACCATTGTAGAATACTTATTGCAACCCGGAAAACCCATGCGTTCTTTGGTAGCCAAATTACAATTCTACAAACGGTTTTTCACCTTAACCATTGTTCAAAACAATCGGTTGCTGTTGGTACAGTCTTACGAGTTTAATAGTCCCGAAGATGTGTTGTATTACCTCATCAATGCCACCAAACAGTTCAATTTGGTAACAGACCATATGCAGGTGGAACTATCCGGAGCAATAGATACCAAAGGATGGCTATTTGAGCATTTGAAAAAAGTGTTCACCAATATCGTTTTCGATAAAGTACCGTCTACCGAATCGTTGCCGGCGGCATTTGCCGAATACCCGGATTATTATTTTACGCCATTTTTTAATGTCCTGCCATGAGGATAATTTCGGGCAAGTTTGGTGGCCGTCGTATTCAGCCACCAACCAATATGCCACATACACGACCTACTACCGATATTGCTAAGGAGGGCTTGTTCAATATTTTACAAAATAGAATGTCGTTCGATGGCATTGAAACATTGGATTTATTTGGCGGTACCGGCTGCATAAGCTACGAGTTGGCATCGAGAGGAGCAGCAAAACTGACAATTATTGAGAAAGATCCGGTCATGCAATCGTTTATTCAAAAAAACATCAAAGCGTTAGGCGTTGAAAATGCCACCGTTTTTAAGATGGATGTGTTTCATTACATCAATGGTTGCAATCAACAATTCAACTTTATTTTTGCCGGGCCACCCTACGCACTCGGGCCAATTGACGAATTGCCACGTTTAATTGTTTCGCGCAAAATGATTGCTCCCGGAGGTTTTTTTGTTTTGGAACATACACCCCGCAATGCCTACGATACCTTTAGCGGATTTAGTTTTCAACGCAATTATGGTACCACCTTGTTTTCTTTTTTTACTGCCGTAGAGTAATCATATTCAACTTATTTTATGCAAAGGCCACTTTTTATTACGGGAATTGGTACCGATGTGGGCAAAACAGTGGCAAGCGCCATTATTACGCAAGCACTAGGTGCCAACTATTGGAAACCCATACAAGCCGGTTTTGATACAGGTACCGATGCTACAACAGTAGCCGGTTTGGTAACCAATGCCAACACCCAATTTTTTCCGGAAGTGTATAAATTGTCTATGCCCGCATCGCCACACATTGCAGCAAAGGCAGAAAACGAAATCATTGATATTGATGCTATTGCCAATGCAGCTAGCAGGTATTGCCAATACGGCAATCCGTTGGTAGTAGAAGGGGCGGGGGGCTTGATGGTGCCGGTAAATAATGAACAGTTTGTGGCCGATATCATTTGGCAGCTAAATGCGCAGGTAATATTGGTCAGTCGCAATTATTTGGGCAGCATCAATCATTCATTGCTTACAGCTATGGCTTGCAAGCAAATGGGCTTGGATGTGTTGGGTTGGGTTTTTAACGACCAATATTTATCCTACGAAAACGATATTGCCGATTGGAGCGGGTATCCTATTATCGGGCGCATTCCACATTGTCAGCCGGTTACAGCCAATTTTGTTGCTGAACAAGCGGCATTATTACGGCCTGCATTAATCCAACACCTTGGCTTATGACCAAAGCGCAGTTAAGAAAACAGTACCTGCAAGAGCGTATTCAAATACCCACAAAAGAACGATTGCGCTTAGACGATTTAATGTTATTGCAGTTTCAACAATTCGATTATAGCGAGGTAGCTACCGTATTTACTTATTGGCCAATGGCCCATACTGCCGAACCCAATACCCATTTGTTTAATGGTTATTTGCGGCATGTGGTACCCGGATTGCAATTTTGTTACCCCGTGTGCAATATGGACAATCTTTCCATGCAAGCTATTGGCATAGATGAAGATACGGTGTATCGGTCGAACGAATACGGTATCATGCAACCAAAAACGGGGGCTGTTATACCGCCCAAGCAAATAGATTTGGTATTGGTTCCTTTAATCGTGGCCGATGCTCGTGGCTATCGGGTAGGATATGGTAAAGGATTTTATGATAAATTTTTATGCGAATGCCGAAAAGATGTTGTTACTTTTGGATTCAGTTATTTTGAACCGGTAGCTAAAATAGCTGATATAGCTGCTTTTGATATACCTTTAAACTTTCTGATTACCCCCAATTTGGTACATGAATTTTAATAATGTTTTTCTTAAATCTTTTCGTGTAGTATTGTTGCCTTTTGCATTGTTGTATGGTGGTATTGTTATTGTTCGCAATTGGCTGTACAACAAGCGGTATCTAGGTTCGGTTAATTTCAATTTTCCACTCATTGGCGTAGGCAATTTGGCGGTTGGCGGTACGGGCAAATCGCCTATGGTGGAGTATTT
>JAIXOS010000291.1 GCA_027486695.1 Chitinophagaceae bacterium
CCTAAAAGCATTTGCAGCTCTAGCGCAGGCCCATTCTATAGTTGCCAACTTGCCAGCCACTAGTGTACCAAAGCCTACTACCAACGAAAAAGCAGATTGGCAAATGCAACTAAATGTGTGTAGAGCGCATCTACCCCATTTACAAGAACAACTGCAAAATTTGCAAACTAAATACCGCCAAGCGGCTACAATGGCAGCTTTTTTAGTTGAGTATGCTGCTAAAAACCCTACTCTAAATGCCCAACAACAGCGTTGGCAAGAGGAACAATCCTATCAAGCACAGCTAAAAATGCGTAAAAACGGGTGGCAAGCACAACAACCAATACAGTTGAAAATATTGCTGCTTCAAACAGAAATCAATTACGTAGAAAGTGTGCTCAACGAGTAACTTGCTATACACCTCATACATTTTTTGGGGGAGACATTAAAGAAAGTAAGGCTACTTACTTGTTATTGGTAATGCCGCAAAATAGTTATCTTCCCGAAAGTTCCAAACTTTCGGGAAGATAACAGCTATTATCAATGAAATGCCAACCATTCATTTGCATCATTTGTTCAGAATAAACATTTATCTACTTCAAACATATCATTTTTTACCATAACACACATTTTGCATGGTTTTTGTATCTACCAATTTTATCTGTAATTTTAAAAAAAGTTGAAAAATGATTGTGAGCCGTTGGTGTATGAAATCAGTTGGTTTATAGATCCTCTGATGCGAGCATACTATTTAATAGCCATAGCCTCGTTTATAAACGTTACCCTGCGTTAGGGATTGAAGCGGTTACCCCACAGCCGACATCCTGAAAGGTGGCGGCGAGGAGTAAAAGCGAAAAGCCCGACCCGTAGGGAAACGCCCAAATTAAAAAATGATTGATTGAGCATTCAAAATACATTTTGATGAAAAAAACGTTTGTTACCCTTGTTGTATTGTGCTTTTTGGTATGTCAAAACAGTTTAGCGCAAGTTGATAACCAACCAAAAGCATTGCAAAAAATGTCTGCCCAATTGCTACGTGTATACCAGCAACGACAACAAAAGTTAACACGTATTGCCAAAATGAAACATTGGTCAATGGTAGAAGTGGATAGTTTTGGTAACCAAACCATCCTATTTGGTATTGATCAAAAAGGATATCCTCATTATAAATCGGTGTACAATAATAGTACATCGGCAATAACCACCAATACGCAAATGGTTTGGCCAATGGGTAGTGGCGGATATGGCTTATCGGGCTCATCGAGTGTTTTAGCCAATAAATTGGGGATTTGGGATGGCGGCGCTATTTTATCTACCCACCAAGAATTGATAGGCAGAATAGCGCAAAAGGATGCGCCAACCACAATTAGTGAACATGCCACACACGTTGCGGGCACCATGATTGCTTCGGGAATTAACAGCAATGCCAAAGGCATGAGTTATGGAGCGCCTAACTTAAAAGCCTGGGATTTCAACAACGACATTAGCGAAATAGCTGCTGAAGCTGCCAATCTATTGATATCGAACCATTCGTATGGCATTCTTAGCGGATGGACAACCTACAGAGACCCGACTACCAACAAATTAGGTTGGTTATTTAGAGGCGAAGCCGGTGCTACCGAAGATTACAAATTTGGTTATTATTGCGATGACGCTCAAGCACTAGATGCAATTGCTTACAACGCACCTTACTACTTGTATGTAAAAGCAGCAGGCAACAATCGTAATCAAAATGGGCCGTCTGTTGGGCAGCCCTACTTTAGATACGATGCCAATGGAAATATTGTAAATGCCGGTAACCGCCCTTCAGGTATTTATAGCAACAACAGCTATGATATTATCCCTTGGGATGGTAATGCCAAAAATATACTGACTGTGGGTGCTATTAATGCCCTTCCCAATGGCTACACCAAAAGCAGTGATGTAAGAATAAGTAATTTTAGCAGCTATGGTCCAACTGACGATGGCCGTATTAAACCTGATTTGGTAGGTGCAGGTGTAAGTGTATTTTCTACCGGATCGGCTAGCAACGACACCTACACAACACTTAGTGGCACCTCAATGGCTAGCCCTAATGTATCTGGTTCCCTTTTATTACTGCAAGAATTGCATTACAAAATCAATGGACGTTTTATGCGTGCAGCTACTTTAAAGGGGCTAGCCATACACACAACAGATGAAGCAGGATCCTCCGCAGGGCCCGATTATGTTTTTGGCTGGGGCGTACTGAATACCGGCAAAGCAGCAGCTGTTATTGCTTCAAAAAATGTGGGCAAACACTTAATTCAGGAAAACACACTCCAAAATGGGCAATCCTATTCGTTGAGTGTTGTTGCTTCTAACACGGGTAAACTCACAGCTACGATAAGCTGGACAGATGTAGAAGGAAGCGTTAATACTACGAACTACCTTAACAATAGAACCCCCAAGTTGGTAAACGACCTGGATATGCGGATTGAAAAAAATGGGGTAGTGTATTTACCTTGGGTACTGAGCCCACTTACGCCTTCAGCAGCTGCACAAAAAGGGGATAATATTTTGGACAATGTAGAGCGCATAGAAATTGATAGCGTAAATGCCGGTGATGTGTTTACCATTACGATTACCCACAAAAAAACACTTACCAAAGGCTCGCAGGCGTACTCACTGATAGTAAGCGGTGTGGGAGGTGCCACCTATTGCAGTTCCGCCGCTACTAACAATGCCGGAACAAGAATAGATAGTGTATCTTTTGCGGGCATGGTAAACAAAAGTTCTACAGGCTGTAGCACGTATAAAAACTATACAGCGTTAGCCGCACAACTTGCTCCGGGCCAATCGTATCCACTGGCAGTTTTCTTAAATAGCTGCGATGCCACTTCGGCCAACAGAGTGGTTAAATGCTATATTGACTACAATAAAAACGGTCAGTACGAATCCGGTGAACAAGTTGCCGCGAGTGGCATTTTGGGCGGTTTATCAAGTACCTATAATACTACGGTTACGGTACCAAGTACTATTATGGTAGGCACAATTACTCAAATGCGCATTGTGGTACAAGAAACAAGTTTTCCCGCTAATGTTACGGCTTGCGGTACTTATACAAAAGGAGAAACGCAAGATTATGCTATAGAAATAGTGCATCCTTCAATAGATGTTGCTGCTAAGGCTATAACGTGGCCCGTGAGCGGCAACTGTGCGAATGCAAAAGAAAAAATAGTAGTGCAAGTAGAAAATAAAGGAAGTCTGCCGCTAACCAATATTGCCCTACGCGCCACGGTGAAAATTGCCGGCAACAATACAAGCATAGCTAGTTTTATAGATACTATTAAAGCTACTTTAGCAGCGGGAAGTGTATACCAACACACATTGAATAATTATTTCACTAGGCAATTTGGCCAAAAATATCAATTACAAGTAATTACACTTTCGGATAAAATAGCCTACAACGACACGGTGTCTACTACTATTACAACCGCTAACTTACCAACTACTCCTAAAATAGTTGGCACTAGTTGCGATAGCAGCACCTTGCTGGATGTAGTACAACCCGATAACAACGCCAATTATTATTGGTATACACCCAATAACTTATCTAAACCCTTCGCCACAGGCGCTTCAGTTACTCTTGATTCACCAACTACGGGTAGCCAATTTTATTTGACAGCAGGCACCCAAGGTCATGTAGGCCTTATTACAAAAAACGCCTATCCCAATTTGGGTAGTTATGTTTCAGCAAATGCCAACTTGAGTTATATCAATTATGAATCGCAAGCACCCATGATTTTAGAAAGTGCGAGATTATACACCCGAAATGCCGGCAACGTACATATTTCGGTAGTAGATGTAAATAACAATACGGTCAATTATTTATCGTCCACTACCCTATCGGTATCCTCGTCTAGCAATGTAGCGGCAGTTGGCAATCAACCCGACGATTTAACCGACACCGGAAGAACTTACTTGCTCAACTTGTACTTGCCTGCCGGAAAACACCAAATTCTTGTTTCGCCCGATGCAAGTGCAAGTATTTATCGACACGACAGCCTTCCTGGAACAGATTCTATTTACCCAATGTTGTTTGGCAAGGTATTTTCCATTACGGGTAATAATCAATCAGCCCAAAATAATTATTATTTTTACTTATACAATATTCAATTAAGAACCGCTACTTGCATCAGCGACACAGTTTCTGTTGTAACCACTAAGCCTGCACCGCCAATTATAACAGCCACCAACAATATACTCAACAGCAATGCTTCAAACGGCAACCAATGGTACCGAATACAAAATGGCATTCCTACACCCATAACAGGTGCTACTAACAGCACTTATCAACCCGATAGTACCGGCGTGTATCGTGTAGTAGTCACTGATGCGAATGGATGTAGCAGAAGCTCTGCCAATTACGTATATGAATCTTTACCGCTACAGTTATTATCGTTTGAAGCATTTATGCAAACTGCAAATGCGGTAACCATACAATGGCAAACACAAAACGAAATCAATGTTGCGCATTTTGAATTGGCTTTTTCTACCGACGGACAGCATTTTTCAACCATTGCTACGCAAATAGCGAATAATCAAACAGCACTAAATACTTATTTGTACAAACATCAACTGACTAACTTAAGCAATACTTATTTTTATCGTTTAAAAATGGTAGATAAAGACGGAAAATCAACGTTATCATCAATCATTAAAATCAATAACAACAACACAAATCAATTCACAATTCGTGTTTTAAACAATCCGGTAACCAATAGTTTGCTGCCTATTCGCATAACGGGCGTACCGAAAAATGAACTCCTACAAGCACACTTGATTGACTTTGCAGGAAAGCAACTAACACTTGGCACTGTTCAAGGACAGGACACACAAATACAATTGCCAGCTAATTTGTCGAAAGGAATTTACTTACTATTGTTGCAAAATGAAAACAGAAACAGCAAAGCAACATTACTAGTTGAATAAAAAAACGGTTTATATGGCATGAACAACTATTTGTTGATGCCATATAAACTTCCTCCTTTTAAGAACAAGGAATCAATTTTGTCTTCTACTTGTTGATTTTTGATGACAGGTGGTGCATGATGCGGTTTTATTCTTGCATCAATTACCAAAGGTCCATTGCAACCCCAATGTTTGTGTCGTATAAAGTCGTTGATTCCATGAATATCATGACTAGGATTGCACCGTGTAAACGTAACCCACAAAAAGTTATTGAGCGTTTGGGCAGTAAATGCAGCATCGTCGCAAAGAACAATCAATACAATTCCTTCCAAATGTTCAACCGCCGGTGCTAGTTGTTGTTGTAATACGTGAATGTTGTCCGCTGTTTGTTCATATGTTTGGAATGCACTAGTTTGTAATGATATTACGCCAGGCATTACCAAACAAGCGTTCCCAAATTGGTTTAATTGGTGCAAAATGGATGGCACTTCGGTGCAAAGGGTACGTTTTTTTTCGCCATAAGCGGCAAAAACAACTTTGCTACCACTATTCAAGCTCGTTCCACTGTAATCTAGTGTATCGATTGTGGTATTGGTATAAAAATGCACATCGCGCGTGGTATCAATTCTTTCCAAAACATACTCCATATATACTTTAATATTATGGGTAGTCAGTTGCTGTTGATCATCGGCTGTAATAAATAAAAACTTGGCTAAACTAAGTTGCCCGGTACCTAAAATATGATTGGCAATGGTCAATAATTCAGCAGGTTGTTTGGTTGGCAAATAAGGAGTATAGCGCTCGCTACCAATAGCCAACAACAAGGGATGTACGCCTGCAGCATCTACCGCGTGTACCTCTTTTACCCCGGGAATTTCTTGTTTTATTGCCCCCCCTGCCAACTCATGTATCAATTCTCCAAAACTTGTATCTTCTTGTGGCGGCCGACCAACGACTGTAAATGGCCAAATAGCATTTTTTCTTGCATACACTTTATGCACTTTCATTACAGGGAATGGGTGTTGCAAGCTGTAATAACCTAAATGATCACCAAAAGGTCCTTCCATTTTATTATCATTCATATGCACTTCGCCGGTAATTACAAAATCTGCATCGGTGCTTAGTGCATAACCATCATCGTAGGTATACCTAAATCTTCTCCCTCCTAGAACCCCTGCAAAAGTAAGCTCGCTAATTCCTTCGGGAAGCGGCATTACTGCACTGAGGGTATGCGCCGGAGGCCCTCCTACAAAACAACTAACCTTAAGTGGTTTCCCACTTTTAAAGGCTTTGGTTTGATGAATGCCAATGCCACGATGTAGTTGATAGTGTAGGCCAATTTCTTTATTTAACTGATAATCGTTTCCTGTTAGTTGAATACGGTACATCCCTAAATTACTTTTCATAATGCCGGGGGCTTCAACATCTTCGGTATAAACTTGCGGCAGTGTTACAAACGCACCACCATCCATTGGCCAATGATGGATGAGCGGCAAGTCGGAAATGTTTATTTGTTGGTACATTACCGGCTTGCTATATGGATTTTGAAATGGCAAGGCTTTTAATGCAGCCAAGCCAACAGACAGATGCTTGAAGGGAGATTTAAGCGCCTTCATTGGATCCCCTTTTAATTCAATTAACTGCTGCACTTTATTGAAAGTATTGCGAAATATAAACTTACTCCTATCTAATGTGCCAAAAATATTAGAGGCAGCCCGAAATTGACTGCCTTTTACCTTTTCAAACAAAAGCGCAGGTCCTTTTGCCTCATAAACACGTAAATGGATTGCGGCCATTTCTAAATAAGGATCTATTTCTTCCTTTATCCTCACCAAATGTCCATTTTTTTCTAAATCAATTAAACACTCCTCTAATGATGCATAGTTCATGATAGTTTAACAATTAGCGGTTGATAAAGTTGAAAATATATCTTTGCAGCATGACAAAACTAAGTGTTAACATCAACAAATTTGCTACGCTGCGCAATAGTCGCGGTGGCAACAATCCAAATGTTACCCAAGCAGCTATTGATGCACAGTTGTTTGGAGCCGATGGAATAACCGTGCACCCACGACCAGACGAACGACACATTACGTATAAAGATGTATTTGAAATAAAAGAAATTATTAGCACAGAGTTCAATATTGAAGGCAACTGTCAAGAACAAAAGTTTATTGATTTGGTATTAGCAGTAAAGCCGCAGCAAGTAACGCTTGTACCCGATGCATTGGGACAAATTACGAGCAATCATGGTTGGAATACCATTGAATACCAAGATTATTTGAAAGAGACTATTGGTATTTTCAAAAAAGCAGGCATACGAGTATCTATTTTTGTAGACCCAATAGTAGCAATGGTTGAAGCGGCAGCCTCTACCGGTACCGATCGAATAGAATTGTATACCGAAGCCTATGCTACAATGTATAGTAATAATCCGCAAGCAGCTATTGCACCCTATTTAGCGGCTGCAACTAAAGCAAAAGAATTGGGTTTAGGACTCAATGCAGGCCATGATTTGGACTTACACAATTTGGCTTTTTTTGCACAACAAATTCCTTGGTTAGATGAAGTGAGCATTGGCCATGCACTTGTATGCGATGCAATTTATTTGGGTTTTGAAAATACCATTCAATTGTATAAAAGGCAATTGGCTACACAATTGTAGCTATTGAAAACATGTAAACAAGCTTTGGCGAAAACTTAGATTGGCAAAACGGTTATTGCTTTCCAACAACAACCGTTTTGTAAGCTGTATCGGCACAGCCATTACCGGTAACGATTAACCTTACGGTATAGTTTTTATCGGTTTTGGCTCTAGTGTATTCATTTTCTATAAAACTATAATACTCACTATTGGTAGTACCATTGCCAAAATCCCAATGATAACCATCTATTCCACCATGAGGAATAGTAGATTGACTGTTGAATGACCACACCACTTTATTAGGCGATTCGCTGACAAGTGTTTCGTAAAAGCTAGCGTGTGGAGCAGGATTTTCCCCTTTTACATTAATGGTTTTATTGACGATATATATTAATCTATCATTTAAATACACAGACATCCTTACATCGTAATCATTCATATATTTAAACTTGTACGTAACCGGATTACCTTTTTTGATACCCAATCCGTCCGAAAAGTCCCACCGATACTCGGCACCTGTGGGTACATTGGTAGCTTCGGCAGTAAACAAAAAGGTTTCGTTAGTACAAGCATTGAATACATCTGCTTTAAATGCCCCCGTAATTGGATACGTAGCAGGCACCCATACGTACACCGTTGTGTCAACACTACAGCCGGCATCGGAAAACAAAGTTAGTTTAACGGGATAATCTATGTCTTTTGTGTTCGCGGGAAAAAGGTGCCGAGTAATACTTACAGCAGATATTTCGGTGGTATTGTCACCAAAATCCCATAAATATTTTACTATAGAGCCCTTATTAATGCTAGCAGTAGCATTTAAAGTAACATAGCGAAGGTTTTCGTAAAAATCATATTTAATAGATACACTTGGTACTATTCGTATTTGTTGTCCCCAAGCTTCAATCGGAAAGGTGGTGGCATAAATTACTTTATTTAACGAATCGGTCATGGTGAATTTTACAACATATTTGCCGGAAGCGTTATAAGCGTGCGAAACGTTAGTTCCGGTAGCTATTTCTCCATCGCTAAAATACCACTTACAAGTGCTTTTAGCATTCAGTTCCGGTGCAGAAGCTGCCAATGTAACTATTTCCTGATTAGGAAAGCAAGGATTACTTTGGGTGTAAACAATGGACAATTTTTCGAGCGAGATAAAAGTGCTGTCATTTTTTTTCACAATATTGGCAATAGGTACTTTCGTCACGTCTTCTTGCTGAACAGCGTCCTTAGTACAGG
>JAIXOS010000072.1 GCA_027486695.1 Chitinophagaceae bacterium
TATCCGCTTCCAGTTCTATTGAATTTTTCTTCTTCATCCATTCAGATGAAAATATCTTCGCACTCTCCATCAAACTTATTTTCTCTGATTCAGCATGAGGCGCCACCACCCAATCAATAAAATCCATATGCGCCCTTTCCAAACGACTTTCTGTAACCATTTTTTTCAATTTTTGCAATCGGCTTCTACGTTTATTTTTCGTTTTTTTAGCAAAAAACTCTGTTACAAACTGACATGTAGCATTTGGCTCACGATTTAAATAATCAGAATGCGCTATTTTCCCCGAAGGCAAACGGTACTTTAGATACGAATCATCACCAACTGGATACTGAAAGAAACAAGGATTTCCATTTAAAGGTAAATAAACGAATCGGGCCCGTTTACCTTTAGCCTTTCCCCATGTTCCTATAAATTCGAGTCCTTCGTTTAATCCTTTTGATTCCACATCTGAACTCATACGAATAAAGTATTTGTCTTTAAAACGATAATCTGTCTGCAAAATAGGGAACCTACGAATTTGTTCCTTTATGTTCCCAGTATGCAAAGCCCGCTTCTCTTTAAACGCTCGTGATTTCAGCACCACGTCTCTTTTGTAAACTAAAACATCCACAGCTGTATTCACTGGTTCAACTAGCCAGTCACGGATAAATGGTTTCTCATCAGACAACTCTTGTACATTGTAAAAATTACCGCTTATTATTTTTGGTAATTCCCTAAGCCCAATTACAAAGTCATCATCATCACGAACCAGACGCGACTCCCTTGAAGTCATCAACACATCATAATCTGCACGGCTAATGCCTTCCTTATATTTCAATTTCCCATCTGAACTTTCAACTAAACCACCTAGAGCTGATTCTATGCTTGGCAACTTCTCAAACAGCAGTTTACTATAGCGCTTGCCACGCACTTTACGTTTACCTGCTTTATTGCCACCTGATAATTCGCCAAGCTTCTCCCATACCAACTTTTCCATTTCTTTTTTTTATTCTATTTTACCAACCTTCTGCCACTGACACCAACCAGCATAATCCAAATTACAACTTATGCACACATTACAACTGAATGTCACCACAATTATTTCAATTTTAATTTGAATTATGACAAAGGAAACAAGCCCGTTACACGCAGCACCGTTCACACTTTCAGTGTTCACTACCTATATAAAGAAATACCGTTCACACCTCTGGTGTTCACTACCTTATAAAGAAATACCGTTCACACTTTCAGTGTTCACTATATAGACAAAACAAGCGCAATCACAAGTGATTGTCGCGACTCCCTTTAAGAATTTAAACGCTCTTTTCTTCTTTCTCTTAACCTTTCATTTTTCAGAAAATCTTCTAGTGTTATCACTTTATCGTTACTTTCATCTAACGACTGCAGGAATTCAATATCACATTTACGCAACGCACGTGGTTCACCCTTCTTATTTAGATGTGGTTCATATCTGCGTTTAATCATCACACCTTCAGTCACCCTAGAATAATAAATGTAAACATGAATCTCAGGTTTGTATAACGGCTGTTCCCTTTCCTCATAGCTCACCAATTTACGAGCATGCAAATAATTTAAATAATCAGTAAAATCAGACACACTTACTTCAGCATCCTCATAATCTTGGCTAGTCAGCAATGAACGTGCATATTGCTCGGAATCCACATAATTATAGCCATCATGCGGCAGGGCTTCAATACCGTCCCTGTAATAAGCTTCTGCTTCTGATTTCGTTAAATCCCGCCATAAACGCCCCTTTTTCAGCACAGATTGCTTTAATTCCCGAATTACCTCAAGCCCCTTAGCAGAACCACGAACCGCTCCCTGTTCCAATAATTCACCAACTAAAGCCTGTAAGTGCAACTTGTAATACTCATGGCAAAACCTAGGCGCCTCCGACGTGTAGTTCCATAAATAACCATTCATCTTATCAGTTCGTCCATCCACATCCAACGATTTCAAATATTGCCTGCGCATTCGCTGAAGCTCATAGATGCTTATATCTGACAATTCCACTATCGGATCACACAGGCATCTAGAAGTTCCCCAAAAACGGCCTACATTCACGAAATCTTCAGGACGCGCTTTTTGACTCAATTTATTAGCATATTTTATGGCATAACTTATTGCCTGCTCTTCATTCTTCAAGGCCTTCACCTGTGTTCCTGATACTTGATGTTTTACATCTTTGCTACTTACTATTCCGTACCATAACTGGTTCACGTAAGTTTTTCCTGGCAGGGGACATGAAGTAAATAAGTGAAAGTGCGGAGCACCTCGTTCCTGAAACTCCATAAACCATACATACTGAATCCCTTCATAGTCTTTCCGTAAATGCGTTAGAAATAGGTTTAAGTGACGCTTACACTCCTTCCCATCTCGTGGATAATCTGCTGGATAGGTCAAAGTTACAAAAGTTGAGAATTGACAAAGCGAATTTCGCAATACAAATTTTAGCCGTTCACGTGAATTACGCGTAAAATCTTCTATTGCACCTCGTTTACTTGGTTTTGCTTTAAAAATATCTCCCAAGTTTACTTCACCTTCACCCATTGAATCTATATCGAATTCTTTGTCTGAAGCTTGCAATTCTGATTCTATATCTGTAATAGCATGGCCCAATTTTCCCAGTTCTTCTATCATCCAAGATTCTAATAATGCAGACTTCTTTGTATCTACATTCATATCTCTATCCGCTTCCAGTTCTATTGAATTTTTCTTCTTCATCCATTCAGATGAAAATATCTTCGCACTCTCCATCAAACTTATTTTCTCTGATTCAGCATGAGGCGCCACCACCCAATCAATA
>JAIXOS010000202.1 GCA_027486695.1 Chitinophagaceae bacterium
ATAGGAGGCGCTTTTGGTGGTGAAAAAGAAACCGGCGGCGGACGAGAAAGTGGCAGCGACGCATGGAAAGCCTACATGCGCCGACAAACCAATACCATTAATTGGGGTAATAGCTTGCCCTTGGCACAAGGCATCCGTTTTGAATGGTCGTAGGGGGGATATGAAAACATTAACTACTGCACTTCCTGACTCTTTATTACTCTTACTGCTAACTTGTGTTACCTACTTGTAACACAAGTTAGCAGAGGGTAACCGATAGCAACTGTAGCTAACCAATAATGGCTGTAGTTAACACATTGTAGCTGTAGTTAACCCATCTTAGCTATTGGCTCATTAAGTTACCGTAGAGAACTATTTTTTTCGTATTACCATATAACTCACTTATTTAGCTGCCTGTTAACATATGCCACCCACAAATAGTACAAACCAACCCGTTACAACAATTGACAGAGATTTATTTTGCAGCAATTAGCACTACAGTTACCAGCCGTGTACGCACAATCGCAAAAAACTGGTAGTTAAAGCTAATTATCAATGTAAATAAACCATATGAAAATTACGCTAAATCAAGCAATTACACTATTGGCACTATTGGTTTTTACGAGTTGCAAATGGAGCAATCCATTGAACAAAACAGCGCTACACAATACCGCCACTAACCCTCCTATGATGGGTTGGGCTAGTTGGAACCACTATCGTGCTGCCATCAACGAACAAATTATCCGCTCGCAGGCGGAGGCGATGATTCAATTGCACCTTAACCAATATGGCTATCAATTCATCAATATTGACGATGGCTTTTTTGGTGGACGCAGTAGCAACGGCACCTTATTGCATCACCCTACCCGTTTTCCTTCCGGAATGAAATCATTGGCGCAGTTTATTCATGGCAAGGGGTTAAAGGCCGGTATATATACCGATGCAGGCATCAATACCTGTGCTTCTTATTACGATAAAGATTCTATAGGCATGGGTATGGGACTTTTTGGACACGATGGACAAGATTTAAACATCTTGCTTCGTCAATGGGATTTCGACTTTTTAAAGGTTGATTGGTGTGGGGGCCAGTGGCTTGGGCTTGACGAACAATCTCGCTACACACAAATAGGTCGCTTGGCAAAAGCCATCAAACCCAATGTGCAATACAACATTTGCAGGTGGCAGTTTCCTGGCAAATGGGTAACTGATGTGGCCGACTCGTGGCGTATTTCCGGCGATATTGACAATCGGTTTGAATCCATTATGAAAATTGTTGACCTCAATGCACCGCTATGGAAGTATTGCAGTCCCGGACATTACAATGATATGGATATGCTGCAAGTGGGCAGGGGCATGACCTTTGAAGAAGACAAAACCCATTTTACGCTATGGTGTATGCTTCATTCGCCACTACTATTGGGTAACGATTTAACCCGCATATTGCCCCAAACCTTGCAAATTATTACCAACGAAGATGTTATTGCCCTTAACCAAAGCAAATTTGTTTACCAAGCGCGCCGATTGGCCGATTTTGGCGATCTGGAAATTTGGGCAAAACCATTGGAGTCGGCAGTTAGTGGTAAGGTAGCCGTAGCATTGCTCAATCGGAGTAATCAACCGCAATTAATTGAATGCCCCTCGGAAACGATTGCCATAGACGCATCAAAAGGCTATACCATGAAAGATTTGTGGAGCAAAGAGGCGTTTCCGCTATCTACTCAAACAGTTATCAAAAAAACAGTACCACCACACGGAGTTGTAGTTTTGCAAATAAACGGAACGTTTAAATCTTACAATGTGTTCCAGTATGCCGATAAAAAATAAAGGGGAGTGCTGCTTTTTTAAGTATTTACTCGTTTGCATGCTACCAAACATTTCCCTGATATATCAGCTAACATTCTTTGTGCTATTGCCTTTGTTTTTAGCTTACTTTTTCGACTGAAAGAAGTAATTGTAGCAATTATCGCCATGTGCATTCTAGTTCAATTTATTGGACAAACCATTGGCCTACTGCTGCTTGCCGAACGAAAAGGACAACAACATTTTACATGGAAAATGAACTTGTTTACTCTGCCGACACTTTTAGCAATAGCCATTTGGGATTTTTTTTAGAACCGGAACTAAAATGATGTTGGGTGCCGTGTGCGTTATTACTGCCGGTTGTATGGTGTATGTTATTAAAGCTGTATGGGGAGCGCGTCAATGCTACTAAAATATAGATAAGCTCCCCTTTTTTATTACTTACTACTCCAAAGTGTGCGCCTGATAACCATGTTCCAACCCAAAACTTTTTTAATTTCACCTTCTTTATTAATACCTGAAAAAGGAATGGTGAGCATCATACCCAATTGCCATTTCCGGTAACTATACCAAGCCGACATTCGTGCTGAAATAAAATAACTACGAATTAAATTATCGGATTCAACAGGTTTACTAAATCCTGTATCGGAATAAACGAGTTTGTTGCTATCGGATGGGCGGGAGATAAAATTTTGATTGATAAATCCGGTTACGCCATTATACATCAATCCTCCTCCAATTAACCAATGTTGGTTGATGCGGTATTGATAATCGAGCATGACACCAAAGCCAAATGCCTTTCCAATCACTTGTTTTTGCTGCACTTGAATAGACGTATCTAAACGATAATTACCAAAAGAATCCTGAATGGCTACCTGAAAAGAATCCTTCAAGCCCCAACTTGCATTGGTTTTGATGATATCAGATATCTGCGGTGCAACTGTTATCCACGAACCCGTACGATTGCGGTAGTGCACGGGCGGCATATTGTATTGCGCAAATGGCGTAACCCCGAGTGTAACATGGTGTTTATTACCCAAAGTCATTTGTACAAATGGCGATGGTATTAGGTAGGTATAGGGTTGAGTAGTTAAATTTTTATTCGTAAAATAATAATCGGTTTTGGTAGTAGGTAATTGTAAGTTCCAATCGATCCCTGCGGCAAAACGAACCGGCAATGGGTACTTTTTGCCCGATGAATTTGCCTGCACCGTTGCTTGTTGTATGGCTGTATCGGTTGACGGATGCTTTTTTGGGAGCGCTGTATCATGTTGCGGTATCATTACTGTGACAACATGCTTATTCATTGCAGTGTCGGTAAGTTGGTTGAGTATTGGGTTAGCAACTGTATTATTTTCACCATTGCTCGGCTTGGGTTCAGCTAGGTTGTTACGTAATATTAGTGGCTGCGTAGTTTTACCAGTTGGTTGAAAAATGGTTTTCCCCGTCGGCTTATTTGTTGTAGTTGTTTGTTGTTGTATGGCTTTATGCACAATTTCAGTGTTAGGCTTTGTGGTAATTGCAATAGCAGGTGTTTGTTTTGGAATTTTAATACTACTGATACGGTTGTTGTTACCCAAAATCAACTTATTCAATTTACCGGAAACCTTGTTGGTTGTAGCAGAAGTTGCTTTTGCCGATAGGTCAGGTGCAGGATTAGATGTAACAGCGTCTGCTTCTTTATCAACTCCCACTTTTTCAATATGTTTTAGAGAAATTGAATTGCTGTCAGTTGGCACTTGTTGAGCGTGTGATTGGTTGGTATTGGGCGCTGAAAAACGATGATTTTCTGGCTTCAATAGTGTATTTGTATCCATCGAAGCTGCTGCTGTCGAAGTATTTCCATTGGCTTTTCCGGCTAACGATTGATTGGTTTGTGTATAAAAATAGTAGGCCAATAACATCAACAAACCCACAGCACACAGCCACCACCACCAAAGTGTGCTACGGCGTTTTTTGGGTGTATGCAATAACTGTTGCATCTCGTTCCATGCAAAGGTTTCATTTACCTCCGCAGGTGCTTGCATCCAATTTTGCAAATTGTTTTCTATGTTGTTTTTTTCTGTCATTTATACAAATTCTAACAAGAATAATGTTGCTCAAATATGGGTTTCAGTTTTTTTCGAGCTTCGCTCAAATGCCACTTTGCGGTACCGGCGCTGATGTTGAGCATTTTTGCTACATCGGCTATGGTAAAGCCATCCAGATAATACAATCGGCACACATTGCGGGTGGCCATCGGCAAAGCCATTAAACAAGTTTTTATATCCTGAATATCTAATTGATTTAAGTTGCATTGCCAAACATCGGCAGCCTGGTTTTCTACTACCGAAATTTCTACAAACACTGTTTTTTTAGTAGACAACAACGAAATAGCTTCATTGCGTATAATGGTGTACATCCAATTAAATAAACTGCCTTTACCTTCGTTAAAAGCATCTATATTTTTATATACTTTCAACATTCCATTATTTAAGGCGGTAAGTGCTTCATGCGAGTCGTCAAAAAACAATCGGCATAGGGCAAAAAGTGCCGGATAGAAAAGCTTGTACAGCCTTTCCTGACTCACTAGGTCGCCTTTTTTGCAGCCTTGTAATATGTTTTGTATTTCGTTCAAAAGCAGTTAAACTATAATCCTTTTTTTAAAAGTAAAGCATTAAAGGTAAACGAGCTAAGCAATCGTTTACCTTTAATGCGGACCTCCTCTCCTCTCATTCTCCCTTTTAATTTACAACAATGGTTTTGGTAAGTACTAACTTGCCATACCTTAAAAAGTAAAAAGTGTGCATACCTTTAGCGGCATTAAATACGGTTGTATTGACCGTTACAGTTGAGGCTACTTGCGTACAGACTACATTAGGACAACTTTTTTCCCAACCCAAAACCACTACATAATGCGTATTGGCAATGGAATCGTTGATTTGTGTTGTGTAATAACCCTGACATCCATTACTTAAAGTAGCCACTGTGTGCAACACGATATTTTTAACAGGTTGCATACCCATACTATCTGGATATTGCTCGTTAGTAAGCCAAGTATCGGACAATACGGGCAATTGTATATCATTGTAGGTATTGCAAACACTTGTATCGGTAGGCGGTAAATAAGTAGAATCATGACCGCCACCACCGTAGTAGGTGCTGTCAATAGGCCTGCCGCCGCCGGGCAAAGTTGTATCGGCACTATTGCCACTGCCTACTATCAACGCAACACTATCTGCACCGGCCGCAGTTTTAGCAATCACCAAATATTTTCCGGGTATTCTGAAATTGAAATACACATCTTTACCCAATTGCGATTTCCAAACACCCGTTGTAGGGCTCACTTTCCATACTACCGAGTCGGTGCTGGCATACGAAAATTTCACGGCCTCTCTCAGTTGTATGTTCGATACTTTAGAAGCTACAATATTGGTAGGCGTTACATTGCTGTTTACATCTTTTTTAGAACAGCTAAACAAGGTGATTTGTGCCAAGCAGATAGCAAGGGCGTAGAAAAAAAATCTATTTTTCATGTTTTTGTATTGATAGTAAGTTAGATAAAAATTGTTTGTAAGAAGCTTCTATACAACTATATACTTGATAGGTACATAGAAAGGTTGGGTGCATTGAAAAAAAAATTGGCAATTTTTCAATTGATAGAACGTAAGCTAAAAGATGGCCTACGCTGCGCCAAGCATCGTAGACCTTTTACGTATTCCCAAAAATAATTTTCTTACAATGCTTGAAGGTTAAAATGTAGCAAAACGGCTGTGCGAAGCATTGAACCGGACACTTTTGCCAAACCTATCCTGCTACCTTACAGTTCATTCAATCTGCTACTGTTTTATTTGGGTGTGTTGGCCATACTGAGCAATTTACATTCGGCGCTCTTTGGTTGCATGTTTGTAGTCCACCGGTTTGGCAGCAAAAAAATACGCTCTAAAAAATGCTTGCTTGTGGCTAGTTGCGTTTATTAAGCGTGTATTATTTTAAAGATGGCCTATTTGGTTTTCGTTTTTTCATCTGTTTAAATTCCAAATGCTAAAGTTTAAAAAAGTGGCAAAAGATACCCAGGCAATGTAAGGCACCAATAACCATGCTGCTAGCTTTGAGAAGTGGGAGAAAGAAAAAATGGTGGATATAATGGTTATTACCATTAAAAGAATATCTACTAAAGCCAATGCAGGGGAGTTAAAGAGGAAAAAGAAAATGCTCCACCAAAAATTTAAAAATAGTTGTATGGCGAATAATACATAGGCCTTGCGTTTGTTTGATTCAGTGGTTTTGTTGTTCCAAACTATTCCTACAGAAATTCCCATGAGTAAATAAAGCGTGGTCCATACTGGTCCAAACAAATAGCTAGGTGGATTCCACGATGGCTTAGCGAGCGTAGCAAACCAGTGGTTGTTACTGGCACTTGCAAGCAGTCCGCTAGTAATTCCCACTCCTTCACATAAAATAATGGCAATGATACATTTCCATGTTGGAGATAATTTAGATGTAGATTCCATATTGATAGTTTATGTTTTTGATTTTACCGTTAGCGCCGGAAATAATGGTGCTAAAGATTGACGATGGGTAAAATACTTATATATCCAATTGATAAATACAATTAGTCGGTTTTTAAAACTGATTAATAAAAACAAATGTAATGTCATCCAAATAAGCCAAGCAAAAAATCCGTGAAAACTTACTCTTGGTTTTGCTAAATCGGCTACGGCTTTGTTTCTGCCAACCGTTGCCATGCTGCCTTTGTTGATGTAGTTAAATGGAAGAAGGGATTTGTTGTGTGCCAATCGGATAAAGTTGTTGGCCAAATTTTTTGATTGGTCTATGGCTACACTTGCTAATTGCGGATATCCTTTTGGGTACAATTGACTTTCCATTAACGCTACATCGCCCAACGCAAATACATTTTCTGTTCCAATTACACCATGCAAAACATCGGTTTGTATTTGATTTGATTTTGAAATGAAATTGGGATTTATTCCCTGCGGAATATTGCCCTTTACACCGGCTGCCCAAATAACAAAAGTGGTTTCAATTATACTAGCATCTTGCAGCAATACTTGTTTACCATCATATTCTTTAACAAAAGTGTTGAGCATAACTGTAACGCCCAGATTTTGTAAATACGCTTTTGCTTTACGTGATGATGCATCGCTCATGGCTGAAAGCAGTTTTGACGTTCCTTCCAATAAGTATATTTTCATTTCGGCAAAATTCAATTCCGGATATTCAAATGGCAATGAATCATTTTTCATTTCGGCTACTGCGCCACTCAACTCTACCCCCGTAGGTCCTCCGCCTACAATTACCACCGACAACAAGATTTTTGTTTTTGCATTGTTTGCAGTTACAGCATCTTCAAAATGTTGTAGCAATGTGTTTCTTATCTGTAATGCTTCAAAAGTTGATTTCATAGAAAACACCTGCTGCTCTAAAACAGCATTTCCAAAATAGTTGGTGGTTGCGCCCGTAGCAATTACTAAGTAGTCGTAATGAATATTTCCACTTAAAGTTGCTACTTCATTTGTTTTAACAGTAATGTTTGTAACGTTAGTAACACGAATACGAACATTTTTACTTTTTTCAAATATATTTCGCAATGGAAAAGAAATATTACTCGCATCCAAATTGGCCATTGCCACTTGATAAAATAACGGTTGAAACTGGTGATAATTATTTTTATCAATTAACGTAATAGCATAATTGGGGTGGTTATTTAATGTTCGTGCTAATTTTAGCCCGGCAAAACCTGCCCCAATGATTACAATATGTTTCATAGAACTATGGGCATCTCCTTTTGGCATTGTTTGGAATGATTTGTGATGTTATTTATGATAAGTGACTTGTGAAAATTTCCGGCTTTACTTCTGATGGACATGTTATGTTCATTGTATCCTCAAACTTTCATGGTTGGAGATCATTCGTTTATTTAACTCAGTTTCAGTTTTCGGACAAGGTTTGGCGGTGTTGGGACTTTGGGTTGGGATTGCACTTGGCCCTCTGTGGTTGAAAAAAGTTATAAAAGTTGGATTTACTGCCGTTCAAAATGGCTTAAATGCAGTTCAATTAAGTTCCTTCAGTTGCAATACGTAGTCCGCTAAGCCTCACTATTTGCCAAACATCGTGTTAATGTGCTGTTTTATTTGCCACGAGTTATAACCTACAATCAAGCGGCCTAGCCAATCAAAATTTCACTGTCCTACATCTCATTTGATAGACAGTAAATACTTTTTTGCTCTTAGGTAAAACCTCTGCTTCTTTTTACTAAAACCTCCTTTGCTTTTGGTCAAAACCAAAGGAGGTTTTCAAGTCGATTATTTAATCGCCTTTATTAACTCTTTTGCTACTGCTTCAGAAGATGCCGGATTTTGACCCGTAATTAGCATACCATCTTTTACAACATAGGAAGCCCAATCCTCTTTTTTAGAAAAGATTCCGCCCTTTTTCTTTAATTCATTTTCTAAAAGAAAGGGAACCACATCCGTAAGCCCAACGGCCGCTTCTTCGCTATTGGTAAAGCATGTTATCTTTTTTCCTTTTACTAAGTACGCTCCTGCATCATCTTTTACATGTAATAAAACGGAAGGCGCATGACAAACTGCTGCAATTGGTTTATGGGTATTCCAAAAGTGTTCAATTAAATTTATTGAATCTGCATCGTTTGTTAAATCCCATAACGGACCGTGCCCACCGGGAAAAAATATGGCGTCATAATCATCGGAATTAATAGTAGCTAGCAATTGTGTTTCAGATAATTTTTTTTGTAAACTTGTATCTGCTTTAAACCGAATAACGGACGGTGTTTGATTTTCGGCGGTATCGCTTGATGGATCTATCGGCGGCTGACCGCCTTTGGGAGAGGCAATTGTAATGGAGGCTCCCGCATCAATAAATACATAATAAGGTGCTGCAAACTCTTCTATCCAAAAGCCTGTCTTTTTTCCTGTATTTCCTAGCTCGCTGTGCGAGGTAAGTACCATTAGTATTTTCATTTTATGTTCGTTTTAATTATTAGCTTTTTAAATATGCTTCAGAAATAATTGGGATGTTTAAAATCTTTGAAATCAAGCAGTTTTTTTCTGCCTCTTTTGTAATCACGATAAAATCAGCAGCAGTAATTTCAGGTACTAACCCTATAATGGACAAATGAATATTTTTAATACTTAACCCTTCCATTGTTAAAGTTGCTTCGGTATCCAACGCTATTGGATTGATGTTTTTTTGAGTAAGTATGGAAGCTACAGCCATAGTAAAACAACCAGCATGGGCAGCGGCTAATAATTCTTCCGGATTAGTTCCTGTTGCGCCATCTTCAAACCTTGTTTTAAAACTGTAGTTGGTGTCTTTTAAAATGTTGCTTGTGGTGGTTAAGCTACCTTTACCTTCTTTTAAATTTTCTTCTTAATGTGCAGTTGCTTTGCGTATCATGTAATTTAGTTTATTAAAGTTTAATATTTATACTTACCTTCTTTTGTCTTTTGATAATTCAAACAAAATGTTATTTAATGACTATTTTTAGTAATTTAAAAACAGAAGAAAATACTTACTTCCACCTGCCCTTAATCCAATAATGACCTTTACGATTTGTGTTCCATCTACCCGGATTGTACTTACGATTGCGGTATGGCATAGTCCAATATCCATCAGATTGATGGTACATTCTATTTTGTTTATTCCAATTCCAATCACCTTCAATCCAAATATGTGAAGCACTAGGACGCACAGGTCTTGAAAACTTAACATTTGTTGGCTGGGTAGCAACATAATAAGGGGAACAGGCTTGTACAAAAGCAAAGCTGGCACATACAATAATGTTATAAATTATTTTTTTCATGATATTTTTTTCAAATAGTGAAGTGGATGTATTGCATCAATTATTGGTTAAAATGGGTCACTTAATTCACAAACCCCAATTCGTTTTTTAGCATGCAATTAGCACTACGCTAGTAGATGTTGCGGTGCCTTGTCGGCTTCAATACACCAGAGTAATTCTTTTACAAAAACAGCCGCAAGTTTGTCGGAGTTAGATTTATCCATTGCATTGCCCTGTTTGTCGTAAGCTTTATCAACTGTTGGAACAGAAAACATGGCAGGAATGGTCCAGGCTTTCATTTTCCAAAGAGTAAACTGAAGCGCTACCAAAGCTTGGCTACCACCAAACGGCTCACTTGAAACGGTAACTATTGCAATGGGTTTGTGTTCCCACTCTTCGTACAGCAGGTCAATTGCATTCTTTAAACTTGCAGGATAGCCTCCGTTGTATTCGGGCATAACGATGATGATTCCATCTGCTGAGTTAATCTTAGCTGCATATTCAAGCACATTTTCAGCCGGATTGATCAGTGTTTTTAGCGTGCCATTAAAGATGGGGAAATTGTATGCTTTTAAATCTACTATTTCTGTAGTAGCTAATTGGTTTTCTTGTAAATACAATTGAAAGTATAGCGCCACATTATGGCTTTTTCGTTCTGCTCTAACGCTAGAGGAAATGATTGCAATGTGTCTCATAATGATTCTTTTTTAAAAAAAAGGGGCTATTTCGGTTGAAAGTTTTAAATCCTTCTCGGTAAAGCTTTTTTAGCTTTATGTGTAAATAGTTGTATATCTATACTGTTGTACACATTGCTTCAATTGGGATGATGGCTCATTTTTCAGCAGCAAAAGCAACCTTATTCATAAACGTAAAAGTCCGTACAAAGTCCTTAAACTCAAAGTGGCGTTGTAGTTACATATTATCTACTTCCCAAATAATGGTTTATTTTTTTGATTTTTTAAGTTCATTAGCTTCACTTAGGGCAATAGCTATAGCTTGTTTTGGGTTTGTTACAATCGTGTTGGACTTGCCGCTATGCAGTTCGCCCTCTTTAAATTGGTGCATTACCTCTGCTACTTTTATTTGAGTATCACTTATTTTTTTCTTTTTCATTACTATTTTTTAATAAGTAAAGGCATAAAATTTTATGTATACCTTTTTTTAATAGTCAAATATTGTTAGTTGGCCATAACTAAGTCTCTCATAGATTTTACTTTGTTGTGGTCGGCCTTTAATAAATCATGTTGTGTCTTTATCATGTTTTCTTGCTCGGCATTCAGGTTTTTTTGATCATTTTCTAATACCTTTTCGTAAGTGCCTTTTGCTACATCTTCACCATACTCACAGGAGTTAAGAATTACTTTGCGATCTTTTCCGGTTAGTGCCGCTTTTACGTCCATCCACACACGAAAAAATTTGCCGGTTGTTTTTGTTCCCTCGGCTGCTGTTCCGCCTAATTTTGTTACTTCACTAATAAGTTCTTTATTGCAGTGCAAACTTGTTTGCTTTAGTTCGCTAAAAAAAGTCTTTAAATCTTGTTCTTCCGTTTCTTTGGCTGCGGTTTCATAACCTTCAATTCTATCGTTATTGATGGTGATGAGTGTATTTAACGCTTCAATTGTTTGTTCTTTTTCCATTTTATTTATTTTTTAATTGGTGTTTAAAATTTAGTGGTGATTACATTTTTTCACAAAGCTCTTTACACATTAATGCTTGGTCAAGGTGCGTTCTCAATGCAGGAAGTGTTGCGGTTGCCCAAGTTCGAATATCAGAATCGGTGCAATCGGTAGATGCTTTTTCAAAAAGGGCTATTGCATCTTTGTGTCCTTTTACCATCAAGTCGCTGTACTCTTTTCCAAAATCGATTTCTGATTTTTTGTTTAGTTTAATGTAAGCATCTTGTCCGTTTTGTGTTTGTGCTGTGGGTAGTGAAATATTTTTTGATTTTGCCAATGCGGTTAAATCTGCTAACATTTTGGTGTGTTCGGTCTCCATCATTTTGCCTAATGCCGTTACATGCTTGGTGCCTCCTTTTTGTTGGGCTAATTGTCCTAAACTAATTTCTTTAAAGTTTATTACAGCAGCATCAACCAGAAATTGAGCATCTTTTTCATTGGGGTTATTGCTGAATTTTTGTTCGTTTTTATGTTCAGCAACTTCTTTGGTGTCTTCGGGTTTGTTATTCGTGCATGCTGCTATACCAATGGTAGTAGCAATGATGCATGTTACTTGCAGCACTAAGGATTTGTAATGTTTCATTTGATTGTGTTTTAAATTAGCTATAAATATTTATGTAACAAAGGTGCAGCACCACACCGGGGCAAGCATTACACAATTTCTTAAAAGAGTTAAATCTTTAACAGTTATTAATAAATAAAATGTGATTTATTATCAACGCACAATAGCGTTATCTATTAAAGAATAAGCCCCTTTTTTACAGCCTGATTTATCTTCTTTGGGGGTGGCGATAACAGGCTTTCATTTTTTACTCCGTTTACATTTTGGTGGATAGCAGCAAAATGTAAAGTGTGTTTTGCACGTTGTAGTGCGTAGGTTTTTGTTACCATTTTTTTGCGTAGGCATTAAAAGCGGTGCTGTGGGCAAACGAACAAAAAAAGTGAATTTTTTATAGCCCACACCTGGAACATAACCCAATTGGCCGCCTTTGGGAGTGCGTGGCTACATTTTACACTAGATAGCACATTGCCAATTATTAACTAACAACCGATGTTCCA